>NZ_JBQHVO010000026.1:0-58829 GCF_052064465.1 Niallia sp. HCP3S3_B10
GGTTTTCGATAGTCAACAAAAACTTGATCTAGAGCTATTTGATTACGTTAATTGGTTTAATAATATTCGAATTCATGGATCACTGGACTATTTAACCCCTAAAGAATATAAGCGCAAGCATCTAATAAAAACGAGTCATATTAAGTAAGAAGCATCCACTTTACTTGGAGAGGCGGGCGTGATAGCTTTGATGGCTGAGCCAGATTATTTGATAAATCTTGCTTCCTGGCTCATAATCTTGCCCGCAGAGGCTCCGAGTCAAGTGACAAACAGCACACACTGTTTTTCGTCTAAGTACCAATTATTTAGAAACTATATGGTATGTGTTCCTTAATAATTTTGTTCAGTTTAGTGTTGACATACCAATTAAAATATAAATAAAAAGTGCCAAAAACCTATATAGAAGGATTTCAAACACTCTATACTCCCTGCTTATGCATATTTTAATAACTTAGGTTACAACCCTCCTCACTCTCACTTACCCTCTAAAAATTTAAACCTTATCCTTTCTCCAAGAAGATGTGTGAAAACCATATCAGATTTTTGATTCACAATAGTAGCATTATAAGCATACATTGTGAAATCAACTGCAGCTAAGGTGACTCAAACACAGAACAAGTGAGCTAACTTAGTGCTTTTCAAAAATCAAATTAGGTGACTATTAATATGTTTATAAGTATAAAAAAAATGCAACTGATTGTATCAGCTGCATTTTTTCGTATAATTTGTTTCCTATTTTTCTAATGGAAACTGTTACTAATTTCTCTCCCTTTTATTACCCACAAAGTGCTAACAATCTTTTTCTTTGGACTTTTTATCTGTTGCTTCGATGAATGAATTCAAATCATTCCCCTAGTATGGGAGGAGTTTTCCAATCTTCTAAAGTTCTAGTCGCTTATTCTCCTACCATCCCGTCGTTATCATTATCGCGCATATATTTGTACAACCAATGTTATATTTAGGTTAGGCAAGTGAAACAGTTGAAATTAAAAGGACCATACATATTAGGTATATCTAATATGTATGGTCCAATTTTATTTCATTCTTCAACTAAAGCACCAGTTCGTTAATATAACCTTTCTTCTATTTTTTTAACAATATGTTTTGCATCATATCCTACACCTTGTAATAAAGCAGATCCACGTCGATATTGCCATGGTAAACCAATGAAATATAACCCTTGAATTTTTGATACTCCTCTACTATGTATTACTTTGCCTTCGTTATCCAGAACCCCATCTATTTGTAACCAAGGAAATTCGGTTTCAAATCCTGTTGCCCATATAATATTGGATACTTTAATCATTGTATTATCTTCAAATTTAATCTTATTTTTGTTTACACCAATAACCCTTTTCTTAACTTTCACTTCATTTTCTTTAATTGCCCGTTTTAATTCAAAGCCAAATATGGGGTCTCCTTTCTTTTGAATTATTCTTCCAAGTCTCGAATTACTGTTTGCCTTCAATATTCCTAATTTATCAAACCAAAAAAAAATACTCTTTCTCATTAAAACTAATGGTAAGTAACTAAGATTTTTACTAACTGCTAAGTAAGTATCCCTTTCCTTAGACAATTCCACAGCTATCTGTGCTCCACTATTACCTCCCCCTATTACTAACGCATTCCCATCCAACAATTGACTTGAATTTTTATACTGTGATGAGTGAATTTGATTAATAGTAGATGGTATCTCTTTTGAAAATAATGGGATTTTAGGTGTTTGGAAAGGACCAGTTGCAATAACAATATTTTTTGCTTGATATTCACCTTGATTTGTTTTTATTAAGAAGTTACCATTCAACTTAGAGACGCTTACAACTTCTGTATGAAAATGAATTGGTATCTCATATCTCTCGACATAATTTTTTAGATAAGTAACAACTTCATCTTTAGTAGGAAAACCTTGTTTATCTCCTTCAAAAGACATTCCAGGTAAAGAGTTATAAATTCGAGGGGTAAATAAAATTAAAGAATCGTATCTCTTTTTCCAGATTTCTCCCACTTCGCTCCCTTTATCTAAAATAATATAGTTATGATTATATTCTTTTAGATAGTAGCCTATCGAAAGACCAGCTTGACCAGCACCAATTACAATTGTGTCATACATTTTTCGTCTCTCCAATACTTTATGATTAATATATGAATACATGCTCATATATCAATCGTAATTTAATTACTATTTATACTCAAGCACTTTAAGAGTTCTATTCAACAATTCTGTCTTTAATAAATTCAAGAAGAAAAAATGCTTATCTTTTAAGATAAGCACCCGTTTGTTAAAATAGGAATGAGAATAAAGCATTAAATGTTCCATTTTCAAACAATATATAAATCCCTAACCCTATGAATACAATTGGTACAATCCAACGTTCATATTTTTCAATTGTTTCCGATACAAAATCGAATGAAGCTAGACGGTAACTGACATAGCACAAAACTCCAACCATAATTAAAAAGACAATAGAAGCAATAAAGATTTCAGACATATTTAAGGTCGTGAAGTACGGTATATAAATGGAAAAGTCATCCGCACTGGAAGCCAATACGATGAAAGTCATCGTCAAAAATAGTTTATTAAATTTTTCAGAGGAGAATAAGGATAAAATACTACTTTCATCTTGATCCTCTTCTCCTTTAATCCATATTTTCACACCTAAGTAAAGTGGTAAAAGTCCAAGTAGTCCGATAACCCATTGCTGCGGAATTAAATTCACAACCCCCTGTGCAACTAAAAGACTTGCTCCTATCACAATTGCAGTCCCTATATATTGTCCTATCCAAATATGTTTTACCTGACCTTTTTTTACTTGCGAAAACAAAAGAATTAATATGACGAGATAATCAATTCCTGTTGCTACATATACCGCAGCAGCCGTCAGTATCGTTGCGATCATTTTTCCATCTCCAATATTTTAGGGTAGGACTTTTCTTCAAATTGAAAAGCCCTTCCGTAAATTTCACACATATAGTACCTATTTATCCTTCACTCTCATCAGTCGTAAACTATTTAATGCTACCAAAATAGTAGCTCCCATATCTGAAAGAATAGCAATCCAAAGCGTTAACCAGCCTGGAATAACCAATAGTAAAGCAATTAATTTAATTCCAATAGCAAAAGTGATGTTAGCTTTGATGATATTTAGCGTTTTTCGACTGAGTCTTACTGCAAATGGAAGTTTGCTTAAATCGTCTCCCATTAAGGCTATATCAGCTGTTTCGATTGCAGTATCTGTACCAGCCCCGCCCATTGCTATTCCGACAGTGGATGCAGCAAGTGCAGGAGCATCATTAACGCCATCGCCAATCATAGCTACGTTACCATGCTCCGATTGCATTTTTTTAATAAAATCTAATTTATCCTGTGGCATCAGTTCGGATTGAATATCAGATACGCCTACATGTGCACCAATTGCATTTGCGGTACCTTGATTATCACCAGTTAGCATTATTGTTTGCTTAATTCCTAACTGGTGAAGTTTTTGAATCACATTTTTGCTTGTCTCACGTACTTCATCTGCAACCGCAATTACACCGAGGATTGTTTGTTCCGTTCCAATGATCATGGCTGTTTTTCCTTGATTTTGTAGGATTTTCACATTGTTTTCAAACTCAAGGCTAAAATCGGAAACATTTAATTCCTTAAAAAGTCTGGGACTACCAATATAATAAGTTGTTCCGTTTACAACCCCTTTTATACCTCGCCCAGTAATCGAAGTGAAGTCTTCCACTTGCACATTCGAATAAGGAATATTATCTTGCTCAGCCCTCTGCATAATTGCTGAAGCAAGTGGATGTTGTGAACGATATTCTAAAGCTGTAATAATGGAAAATAGCTCTTTTTCTTCCACTTGATTATTTAATACTTTAAAATCTGTTACCACTGGTACACCTTTTGTCAGTGTTCCTGTTTTATCAAATGCGATTGCCTTGATGGCTCCCAATTCCTCCAAATAGGCACCGCCTTTAATCAACACACCTTTTTTAGCAGCATTTCCAATTGCCGAAACAATCGAAATTGGAGTAGAAATTACTAATGCACAAGGACACCCAACTACAAGTACTGCTAATCCTTGGTAAACCCATGTATCCCAACCTCCACCAAAGAATAAAGGTGGAACGACTGCAACCAAGGCTGCAATAACCATAATGATCGGAGTGTAATATTTTGCAAACTTATCTACGAATGCTTGGGCTGGAGCACGCTCCCCTTGTGCTTCTTCAACAAGATGAATAATTTTGGCAATGGTTGTATCTTCTACATATTTGGTGATTTTTACTTCAAGTAATCCCTCTTCGTTAAGCGTACCTGCAAATACTTCATCATCTACCGTTTTGGAAACAGGGACTGATTCTCCTGTTATAGCTGCCTGATTGACAGCCGACAAGCCATTAACAACTAGCCCATCCATGGCAATTTTTTGCCCTGGTTTGACAATCATAATATCGCCTACAACAATATCATCTACATGGATCATTATTTCCTGACCATTTCGTCTAACAAGTGCTTCTTTTGGGGCAATATCCATCAATGAACGAATGGACTGTCTTGCTCTGTCCATAGAGAAACGTTCAAGAGCTTCACTGATTGCAAACAGAATGACAACAATGGACGCCTCTGCCCATTCACCGATGATGGCAGCTCCAATAACGGCAACTGTCATCAGGGTTTTCATGTCGAAATCAAAGCGTATCAAATTTTGAAAACCAACTTTAAATAGTGAATATCCGCCAATTACAATTGAACCTACAAATAACATGGAAGTTACGAGGTTATCTTCTCCATTTACAAAGTGAGAAAGGTAACCAAAAGCAATTAGTAATGTGGCAAACAGTAATGTACTATGTTTTTTATAAAATGGTATTTTCTCTTCTTTTTGAACCTTGTTGTCCTCTCTGGTCTCTTTTGTCGTTTGATTCGCCAGTTTTTCAGGAAATACTTTAAGATTCTCGAAAGCACCTGCTTTTTCAAGCTCTTCA
Organism: Niallia sp. HCP3S3_B10; assembly: GCF_052064465.1. Taxonomy (NCBI): domain Bacteria; kingdom Bacillati; phylum Bacillota; class Bacilli; order Caryophanales; family Bacillaceae; genus Niallia; species Niallia sp. HCP3S3_B10. Next base: position 4,981 of record NZ_JBQHVO010000026.1, read on the forward strand.
AGGCTTGTATTTCCGAAAACATCAATTTTAGAAGCTCCAAAGTTTACTTTTGCATCCTGAACTCCTGATAGTTGTTTTACATTTTTTTCAAACTTTCCAGCACAGTTTGCACAGGAAAATCCCTCAACACGATAAACATTTTTATCTTCAATTACCACAGGTTCGACCCGTCTTCTTGCTTTCTCTGGTACCACTTTAAGATTCTCGAAAGCACCAGCCTCTTCTAGTTCTTCAACGGTTGCATTTCCAAATACATCAATTTTAGAAGCTCCAAAATTGACTTTAGCATCCTGTACTCCTGGTAGTTGTTTTACATTTTTTTCGAATTTCCCTGCACAGTTTGCACAGGAGAAACCCTCCACACGATAAACATTTTTATCTTCTATTAAGGTTTTTGCTGTATTATCCAACTTTCGTAGCCTCCTTCTGATGCTCGAAGGCTTTTTCTACGAGCTGTTTAACATGCTCATCATCTAGTGAATAATAGACTAATTTTCCTTCTTTACGGTATGTTGCTATACCTAGGTTTTTCAATAATCTTAAATGATGGGATGCCGTAGCCGTTGAAGATTCAATAATATTCGCTACATCACAAACACATAACTCTCCCTCTAAAGATAAAACGTAAGCAATTTTAACCCTTGTATCATCTGACAGAGCCTTGAAAACTTTCGCTACATCCATAGGATTCTGTTTAGCAAGGTCTTTTTTAGCCCTGTTTACTTTATCTTCGTGAATACAGGTAACTTCACACATATCTTTCATCATAATTACCCTCCTTATTCAAATGACTGTTTGTTTGATGAGTATAATATATCCCAACATAAGCAAATAGTCAAATGATTGTTTGATTATTATATATTAATATTACAATAAAAAAGATTGGTTTCTAATGTTAGAAACCAATCTTTTTAGAGAGCTTAACCAAATTTTAAAGCATCTTAAACATAACTGCCCCGTTAGTTGAATAAGGATTATATACTCTCAAAATAGTTAGCCAGCTTTTCTTTTTCATTTTCACTTAATTGCTTATTTTCTAGTTCAAGTTCTTTATTCTTTTTCTCCAGTTTTTCAATCCTTCTTTTAAGTGAAGCTATTACAGCGTTTTGATTATTTTCATCCCGTTTTATCCTTGAATCTACAAACTTTTCTTCTTGTTGATTTCGTAAGAAATTGATACGCTCTTTAAGAGCTGAATGGTTATACAGCGTTGCTTTGCTCACTCCAGCTTCTTTCGCTACGCTATTAAAGTTAATTGCCTTAGAACTCTTTATAAGGCGTTTAATAGCTTTTTCAACCTTATCTTTAGTTTCTTGCTTTCTCTTTTCATGTAGCCGCCTTAATTGCTCCTCACGATCAAAACTAGCCATGTCTAACACCTTTCTTTTTCTTACGTTCTAATTGTCTCTTCATGCGGTCAAATCGACCAAAAATAACATTACCTTCTTTGATTGTTTCGTAAATATTTTGGTACCTTTCCAAGTTTTTTTCGTTTGCCTTAACCATATCTTCACGACCATACTCTTTAGATGCTTCAATCCACTTTGTGGTAGTTTCTATAAGAAGTTCGTACTTTTTAACATCAAAACTTGTCATACCTACCGCTAAATCAAAACAAGGTTTTCCATCGTTCGCAGTGAGACAAGGTGGTTCTGCTGCCAATGGGCAATTCCCATTGACCCTTGCTCGACAGGTCCCATAAGGGTTATCTAAGGCATTTAACTTCTCATCTTTCCACAACATATCAAGAATGTCTTTAGGGATTTGTTCCTTTTCGGAGACCTGATGAATTTCCCCATTTAAGTCAAAGGCAAATACACCTTGTCTCACAACTTTCTCAAATTCTTTACGTTTCGTATCATCTAATAGACGAGCATATAGAATGGTCATTTCGGGTGATGCGTGGGCTAATAACTCCTGCACCGTTATAATATCAGCTCCACCATTTATCATTTTTACTCCATAAGTATGTCGGAACTGGTGATTTTTGAAGTGAAATAAATTTCCTGATTCATCTGTTATATTCTTTTTTAACGCTAATTTGTTTAGTTCTTCTCGAACAAAATTCTGACTAAAGGGTCTTCCCTTACGAGGACCTCGGTAGCGAACAAAAAGGTATCTTTCAGGATTGTTATCATCATTGCTGTTTTGCTTGGAACGGTCAATTAAAACTGCAATTATATCCGCTAGATGATCATCAATGGGGATTTTATGACCTATTACATACGTCTTTTCAATATCTGTTGTAAGATTTGACTTTCCATTTATTTTACCTAAACAATCCTGCGTTAATCCCAATGTATCGCTTATGCGAAGCCCTGTTTTGAAAGCAATCCAGACAATTGGCTGTACATCTGGATGAAGGTCATTTAGATTATTAAACAGTTGTTCCAATACATAGTCAGGTATGTAATCAATATCATCCAATGATTTTTTAGGGAGATTAGGAAAGTCTTCAGGATATATTAGACGAAACACCATTTCTTCAGGTGCAAAATCCTCGAACTTCTCTAAAATTTGAAGATCTCTTATGAAGGCACGAACACACTTTAATGCTTGACGAACATATTTTTTAGGATTGGAATTTTTCTTATTTAATTTGGTCTTTATATATTCATTTAACTCTTCTATGTACTTTTCTATATGTTTTCTTTCAAGTTCTTTAAAATCGTTCCATTTTGGATTTTGTTTTGAAATTGAGTTTAAAAAAGGAATAGTGTATGTTCCATAACTTCGAGCTGTACCCCAGGTGAAGTTTTTGCCGCTGATTAGACGACCTTTTAAATATTCTTTAAATATTTTACGGAAATTTTTATTCTCTATATTTGAAAAATCAATGTGATAACCACTTGTTGATTCATTGAATCCTATCCCATATTTTTTATACAGCACCCGTATATCCCATCGGTCCTTCTCCCATTCATCACGGGTGTCTGTTAATTGAAAAAGTGTATTATAAATCCGTGCTAAAAAGCCATCTATTTCCGTACGGGCTACGATTTCTTTCCCTCTCCACTTCTTGATGTAACTCGTCTTTTCTCCTTTACCATTCAACCAAAAGGTCCAAAGTTTTTGCTCTTTATTGATGTCTAAATCAAGAAGGGAAGTGAGATTTGGGTGCTTTTCGTTTAAATACTCAGCCAGTTTTTTTAACGAGCCTGAGATACTTTTAAATATAGTCCTTATTCCCCAACGGTCTGAAAAAATTTGATTGTAGTAAACAAACTTAATCTCCATGTTGACGTTTGGATTTTCGCAGTTGAAGTAAATGTTATTTACTATTCCTTTTCTCTTGTTATATTGCTCTTCAAAATTAGGGATTTTACCAATCTCGTGTATATTCCAAATATCATTGACTAAAAAGTAATCATCATTCACAACTCTTTTTGTTACTTTTCCATCGTTGGAAATTTCTTTAACCTCGTAAGAGGAAAGAGTGGAAGTGATTAAGTCCCAATATTCGCTTTTAAGGATTGAATTACTCTGTATGATATTATCCAATATTTGCCCTCCTAAAATACTAATATCGCTCTAAAAAGGTGCTACTTCGTCAGTAAACCTGTTTGAAACGCTTCCTATTTGTTCTCCACGCCTCGCCTAATTTCAAAGGCATGAGAGGCTTTTTCCCATTCCTTACGAATATCATCTTCGGAAGGGTGAACATATAGGTCAATGGTTGTTTGTATTTGTGCATGACCTAGACGTTCTTGTACAGCCTTTATGTTCTTTGTTTGAAGATAAAATATGGTTCCATGGGTATGTCGGAATAAATGCGGAGTAATATATAGGCCTATTTTTCTTTCTATCTCCTTAAAAGTGGCATAAACATCAGAATAAGTTAAAGGTTCTCCAACGTTCTTACCCCAAATCTTCACAAATACAAAGTTATGGTTAGGATTATATTCATCTAGCACTTCGTATAAGTAATCATCATACAAGTCCATTAGTCCTTGAGAGATGTCAATCTTTCGTTCTCCAGTCTTCAATTTTCCCCCGTTTGGTAACTCCCCTCTATCTGTTAGTTGGATTTTGTGCTTCCTTTGTATGGCATCAAATTGAAAATCCTCAAGAAATAAGGAAAGAACTTCACCTATACGTAAGCCAGTTTCAAAAAGCAATCTTACTAGAAACCTATCCCTAAGATTAGTAGTAGATTTATAGATTTCATTAACTTGCTCCTTTGTAAATATCCTCACTCTTACTTTAGGTTCGTCTAATTTAAGCACATTTTTGAAACGTGGTTTTTCTTTATTTACATGATATAAAAAATCCTTATATCCATTTCCACTGGCACCTTGAAACATCTTCTTCATCAACTTTTCAACAACATTTGATTCAACTAATTCTTCTCTGTATAGATAATCATAAAATGATGTCACTACCGTAAGGTAAGTGTTTACTGTTCTTTCACTGCGTTTAGCCTTAACTTCTTTTTGAGGTACTACTTTATTGCTTTCATATGGATTTCTGAGCCAAGCAACGAAGTCAGATATTATTTGAAAGCTAACTTGCTGATAATCAATTTCTGTTTGTTCTAAGTATGTAAAGTAATATTTCAAAGCTGTACAATAAGTCTGTAAAGTATTGCTACTACTCTCCTTGTTATAGTGAAATTTCATATACTTCGCAACGGGTTTAACTGGCGTTCCATTTGAATCAATAAGCAGATATACTTTTCTATTCCCAATCAATATTTGTTCTACCTTCATAAAAGCATCTCCAACCAATTGAAATTTACGATAGTGCTGCTACTTATAATGTTTACCGTTATTGTTGTTTCTTTAAGGTCCTCGCACCGAGGCTACGTCCTCCAGCAATACAAACAAATGTTCTTGTTTATGGTTTCATATTAAACTATTAATACAATATTTTCAACCTTTATTTATCCAATAAATTATGTAAATAAAAATGGATAACCAGCCCTCATATTAGACTAACTATCCTATGAATTAATATCTAAATTTAACCAATGATCACTTGTTATTGGCATACTGAAACCGGCTGCCTTTGCTTCTGCGATTGTCACCATACCATTTCCATTTGTATCAATGCTGGAAATATCCTCATTTGTGTTGGAACTACTTGAATCGGTAGGCTCACTATCTGTTAAACCAAGAGATTCGTTTACTTCATCAGGATTCACATTGTCAAATGAATCCGTAATGACATTTCCCTTTATTGTATAGGTATACTGATAACTGGAGGGAATTTGCGTTTCTGTATTCGGATAGGTGATAATTGCTTCAAAATTTGTCGCTCCGCCTGCCTTGCGGATCACTTCTTCCATATAAGCTTGATCACCATGTCGGTTTAGCGTACTATCTTGTGGGGTAATATTATAAGCATTTGAGACCCCTCCAAGTGAATCGGCAATGATATGTCCTTCATCTAAAACATCACTTTCCACACCAGGAACCTTCGCCTCGTCGGGATAGTATCTGCCAGAAGATAATACAGGTTCATTATCGTCATCTTGAAGAATGATTTCATCAGCTACAACACGTACTAATTGCCCGTATTCATTGGTAAATGCCCAATATTCACGGTCGCCATAACCAATGTCAACGACAACGTTTGATTCACGGTGTCCAGACAGATCTCCTCCATCAACTTCCATAAGTTTATACCCTGCGAACAGTTCATTATTTGGCTCGGTTTGTGTCTCTTCTACTACTGATTCATCGTCATCCTTCGTGCTCGTTTCTTCTTCACTATTTTCATTTGTATTAACAGTGGTTACTTCTTGTATTTCTGTTTCTCCATTTTTATTTGAAGTATCTTCTACATTGGCACAACCAACCATAACAATCGTCATTAAAATCACGATTAAATAGTTCATTTTTTTGTTCATTCTATGCTCTCCCATGGTAGTTTTATATTATTCCTGCTAAAAATCTTGGAATGTTAGGATTAATTAACAACATTAACCCAATGATAATAGTATATTCTAAGATTAGCATTATTTCAGCAGATATTTATTGGAAGTGTGAAAGATTATCTTTTCAAAAAAGGCTTGCTCTATTTAAATAGCAATTTAAATAATGAAGCATAATTTATGAAATCCCTATAAAAATAAAAGAGACCAAAAAAGGATAGTTACTTCCTTTTGGTCTCTTTTGTTTTTTGCCTCTAATCTTCCCTATTTTAAAGGATCTATTAATTCTGAATGAGCGTTAAAAAATTCAGCACCATTTGCTACTATTGAATTTAGACAGTAGTTGCTGAGTTATGATCATCCGCCCTTGCTAGGTAAGCTACACAGCAACGCCACCAAACATGTCGAACTATCCCACTATTCCATGAAATTATTTAAAGAAGCGGGCGTATATCATGCTCAAGGTGTAAATAGTTTCCATTGCCCTTCAGATAAAACTTCTACCGCTCCGTCAACTACTTTGATTGCAGTTTGATCATCAATTGCATATGCAGGTCCCTGTATCTCGACTGCCCATCTCTCTGCAGCAGCCATGGTATTTCCTGGCAGCATCTCGTGATCTAGATGCGGAAAAATGGAAAAATCAACTATTCTCAGTGTTCCATCACTTCCACTTGGTGGAGTCCAGCCAACAAAGTATTCTCCTATTCTAGGTGTCAAAACCATGCTCCCAGCACTCATTCCCACATAAACTGAGTTCAGTGATGTTAAAAGGTCTGCCAGTCCAGATTGACGCATCCAGTGGCACAGGTAAAGGGCGTCGCCGCCTGACACTAGCAGTACATCTGTTTCTTGAACAAGTGGTATCCATTGGTTTTCGTCGATACTTGGAAGTGCTGTAAGCTCCAACACGCCAACTGACTTCCAGCCAAGGTTGACCATGGGATTCTCTTCTTTTCCACTGATGAACTGCCATGCTTTGACTCCAGGGCCAACCCAAGGATGTCCATACATCGCTGTGGGAATGCACAGAGCGTTTGCCTCAGCAATCGGCTTTCCTAGCATATCAACCCGTGCGTCGTGTATGATTTTGTTATTGACGCCTCCAGATGTAAGCAGAAATTTCATAACCTCACTCCTGTCTTTGCTTCGTATTGTCAAGTTTGTTTAGATTGTTAGGATTGCATCCCTAGCTTAATGAACAATTCGAACATTTTAATTGAATCATTGCTATTCAGATGCCTAGTTAACTTATCTATCCAATACTAGATAAGTATAATCTGTCCTATGCTATAAATTCTTGTTAATTGAAAAGGTGGTGTAATATTCGGTTCTTATCTGCAAAAAACTGTTTCATAATAGAATAATGTTGAGTATCTTCCAATTTAGACTCACTTAATCCTTCTTCTGTAATTTGGATGATTTTAGCATTTGGATATGCCATAATTATCGGCGAATGGGTAGCGATGATAAATTGAGATCCTTTATTAACAAGTTCATTGATTCTAGCCAGCATCGTCATTTGTCTTAAGGGTGACAAGGCTGCTTCTGGTTCGTCTAAAATATATAAACCATTTCCTTGAAAACGCTCGTTAAATACGGCAAAGAATGATTCTCCATGGGATTGTTCATGAAGTGATTTACCTCCATAAGAATCTATAATTTTGGGACCCAAAAATGGTTCTTCTTTATCTAAATCTTCTATATTGGTTGCTACATTATAAAAAGTTTCAGCTCTAAAGAAAAAGTGTTCCTTTGGCCGGTTTACTCCTTTGATTAAACGTAAGTATTCGTCTAAATTTGAATGAGAGTCATAACTCGAAAAATGAAAATTCAATGTGCCGCCTTCTGGATTGAATCCTAATGCAATAGCAATCCCCTCTAGTAATGTTGATTTTCCCATTCCGTTTTCACCGATAATATAAGTAACATTAGGATGAAACTGTAATTCATTTAAGTTCTGAATAGTTGGCAGATTAAGCGGAAAGTTGTCATAAGATAAAATATGGTCTCTTTTAAGACTTACAGACCTAATGTACTGAGAATCTTGCTCTAACGTTTTCAATAAAAAAATCACCTCATTCTGTCTGAATAAAAACTAACTTCTTCAGTCAAATAACTTATATTCCCGTTAAAACATAACCTTATTTTACCATAAATCGTTAAATTTACATGAAATAGAATCCATATGAAACAACAAGGAAATTAGCAGCCACTTTCATTATTAGTTAATCCCCTCATCATAAAATCAAAGATAAAACAACCATCGAAAGGAAGACTGTCATAATAGTAAGTGCAGCAAGAATTAAAACAATTCCCATTGCACTTATACTAATAACTTGAAAGTGAATTAATATAATAAACAGAAAAAAATAAAACATTATAATAAAATAGGAGTAAAACATTCCTTTTTCTCGTATTACTTTCATTCTTTCATCTTTATTCTTAAATTGTGGATGCAAATAACCAAGAGAAAGAAACATAACAGATAACGCAAGAATTAGTGCATAAGTTGGAGATAATGGAAAATCACCTGTCATTCCACCATATAGGAAATAACCACTTTCTATCAATAAAAGAAAACCAATGACTATATAACCTAACCTTGATTTCATATATACTCCCTCCTAATTTGTAAGCAAAATTTATTTATAATCTCCTTCTTCTAAGATAAAAATATTTTCCACATTTGTTTGAAATATTTCGGCGATCATCATTGCTAAAGGGAGGGATGGATTGTATCTCCCCTTTTCAATTGAAATAATTGTTTGTCTGGAAACACCTAACTTTTCAGCTAATTTATCTTGAGACAAACCAAATTGCTTTCTATGTTCACTTAATTTATTTTTCAAATTCATCACCACCTATATTCCTTTACAGTATAAATGTAAAGGAAACTTAACGTCAAGTTACCTTTACATTCTAGTGATGACTATTTAATACAAAGTCTATCTCCTTTGCACTCTTCTATTCTTCTTTCCCAATAGAGGACACTCTTTACTCTTCTACAGCCAAAAAAGGGGCAACAATGAGGAGAATCCACCATATTGCAAAAAAAAAATCACTTGCCCTATCTTGTCGCCCTTTTCCCTTAAACGTGAAATACGATATTTGCGCGTTTTTTCGGACATTCTTTCTCAATATAATAATCCTCTGCCTTCCAGTACCTATTTTTGAATTTATCTAGATTCAGCTGCGTTTCTTTCCTTTCTCGTGAAAACCTAATTTCTTTTGGGCAATCTAAATAAAGAATAAAGTCAAAAAAATCTCTCCATTCTATTCGTTGTAAAAAAACTCCCTCCATTATGATTAAGTCAGTATGTAACAATGAAATTATTTCTATTTGTTGGGTATCCGATTGGGAATTATATGTAGGCAACTGTATTTCTGTTGCATTTTTGAGCTTTTTAAAAAGTTTTTCCTGTAATGCTTGGACATCCCATTGTAAATGATAGTATTCATACCATTCCTCATAACCAGTATGATAACGCCGATTTCTTTCTACAATATAATCATCTATATGTAAAACTTTCACAGAAAGTCCTCTTTCAAGGAGACTTGCTTCTAGTTTTTTTACCATGGTTGTTTTTCCAGACCGGCTTAGCCCGTCTATACCTACGACTACTCTTTTCCCTTTTGCCGTTGGTAGCATGTTTTCTACTATAGCATTTATCTTATCTTGCAAATTAGTCCCTCTTTTCCTTTACAGCTGTTTGCTTAAAATAGCCATCATTCGTTCTCGTTCTTCCTCTTTATCGTTGTATTCAAACAAACCAATCTGATTTCCCCATGGATCCTGGAAAGTTCCCCATCTAACTGGCACCTCTGCCCTCCCTTCTATCTGTAAACCTTCTATTTCTAACTCGCTCCTTAACCGATCCTGCTCGAAGTTAATATCCTTTACGGCAAAGCGGAGCGGTCCGCTTCCTTCGGATGGAATACCTTCTGCCACTTGCAGCCAGCATCCCGGCAGTATTTCCCATTCTGCAAACCCTTCATGGGGAACAAAATCCGGTTCCCTTTGAAAAAAAGTACTGTACCACTTTATTCCGTTCACTATATCCGATACTCTTATTTGATAAGTCATTTCAAAAAACATTTACTCACCTCGTTGTATTAGTTGCCATATTTGCTTATTTTAAAATTATTTCTCCGCACTATTCTATCTTTTTCAACTAATTTCCTACTATCAGACTTCCGCCTATATTCTCTCTTAAGGATAAATTAAGGTTAAATAGTAATAATAAGAACCATAAACAGGACTTTATACTCAGATTTTCACATTAAGGAGGATCGCGGAAGACTTTTTAGCAAGTTTTAAAGAGAATTGGAAAAACAAGATAACTATTTTCCTAATGATTAGGCTAGAAATATATAATCTTTTTGAATATTATATATTTTACATCTAAGAAATTCCAATATAATTATATTGGTCATTCAAAAATTAAATTGTAAACGGCGGTCATAACTATATGAAAAAAATATCAACAAAGATTATCCTTTTATCTTTATTAAACTCAGTGTTAGTAGCTATTATTAATGTAAGTGCCTCTTTATTTATGAATGGGAGTGGCAGCGATACAGCTACTGCTGATCCAAGTATTGGCGCGGCACAGCCAATGCAAACTGGCTTTATGATTCCTACACCCATATTATGGGGATTAATTATTTCATTAATTATTGGTATTATCTTATCTTATATTTTAGGCAAAGCAATCGAAAAACCGATTGTGAAGGTGACGGAATTTGCAAAGAAAACAGCCGATTTAGATTTGGCTGATACAGATGATGACTTAGAAAAATTAGTAGAAATAAAAGACCAAACAGGGAATATGGCAAGAGCACTATATGAAACTAGAAAAGCACTTAAGAATATTACTTCCGAACTGCAAATAGTGTCTTCCACGGTTACTAATCAATCCAATCACCTTACTAAAAACACAGATGAAAATGTGAGCTCCATTACACAAATCGTTAATACAATAGATCAGCTAGCACTCGGAAATTCCGAACAAGCAGACACCATGAGTGGAATTAGCGGGACTTTAGCAGATGTCGTTTCTTTAATTGATGGAATAGCTGCGAAAACATCTGAAAACGCAGAACAAGCTACTCATTCATTGGATTCTATCAATGAAGGCCAATTAAGCGTTGATATACAAACGAGGAAAATGGAGGAAACACTTCTTGTATCAAATGAAGTTAATCATTCTATTAACGAACTAAAAGAAATGATTCATCAAGTTACAGGATTTGTTGGAATTATTACCTCTATTGCAGAACAAACGAATTTATTGGCACTAAATGCTTCTATAGAGGCTGCCAGAGCTGGTGAAGCTGGAAAAGGATTTTCCGTAGTAGCAGATGAAATAAGGAAATTAGCAGAACAGTCTTCCCATTCAGCAAGAGAGATAACATCTATTATCGAAAAGACTTCTGAGAAAACCGATTTAGCTGTTGCAAATATTGAACAATCCAATAAATTAATCGATGAACAAAGAGATGCATTAAATATTACGGAAAAAGCTTTTGATAAAATTAGAACAATGTATGAAGGAATTGTAGACGGCTTTAAACAAACTGCAACTGCTATGAAGACGGTTAATGGAAGTTCGCAAACGGTGTCGAATCAAATTCAAGATTTAACATCCCGTGTGGAGGAATTTGCAGCAAGTACAGAAGAAATATCCGCAACAGGAAAAGAACAGTTACTATCAACTGAAACCATTGCTAGTGCTGCCAAAGAATTAGACATTTTAGCTAGTAGATTAAATAAGCAGATTAATAAGTTTAAGATTTCCTAATAATGATTCAAAATCATTCAAAACACTGAAACAAAAGAGACCAGGTTGGTGGGGACCCTGGTCTCTTTTTCTGTGTTATACAAGGTGCAATTAAACCTTTTTAGTTAAAGGAAACAAAACGCAATCTTTAATCGTCTCCTTTCTTTAATATCTAAAAGACAGCTTCAATTGGAATTTTTCATTAATCCTGACTAATCAAGTATTTCTCTTTAAAACTTGGACTTAACTCACTCCATACATCAAATTTATTTCCATCCATATCGAAAAAGACAAAATTATTACCTGGATGTCCTCTATCCTCTATATCCCCTACCGTTACACCTTTTTCCATTAACACGTAATGAAGTTTCTTTAAATCTTCTATACCGTCTACTTCAAATGTCAGAAAGAAATGCTCCTTATCTTTGCCATCTTGAAAGGCTGCTTTTTCTCCTTTCTGCGATTTAACAAGAAAGAAGCTTTGATTCGCAAAATCCAGAATGGCTTTCTCTTCATTTCTGAAATTTTCAATTGCACCTAATTTTTCTTGATACCAGTTTGAAGCTAACTCTGGATTCTCAACTGGTAGATAGATTGTTCCAACTCTGTGAATGATTGTATTCATCTTGATCCTCCTTTTGGGATAATATAAGATTCATACTTTCATTCGACAAAAGGAAAAGATATCCTTTTTCTTTTAGCAATTTACACTATATCAATTTGGCTAACATTCTTGCTTGGTTAGGTGATTAATTGTGAGTTTGGATCATATATTATAATTTGGCCTGATATCATTCCTACGTTTTATATTTTCGCTAAGGAGATTCATGAACACTTGTAAAACTGCTCTTTTTTATAACGAGAATCTTTAAATAGTTTTAATCTAACACCTTTTTTTAAGCTAATTTAATGATGGTTGGTTCTACTTCACTCAAAATTTCAAAGGTTTCATCCGAGGTAACAATAATATAATGGTCTATATGATAATGCTCACTTCCTGGACCAGGTAGTTGATCATACCAATCTACAAAATCTGAATTTATAGCCTTATATAAGGACCATGATTTTCTGACTGTATCCACTTCGTTTTTACGAGCCTGAAAAGCTGGTTCTGCTAAATCACTCCGCTTCATTTCATCTGCAAATCTACAGGCTAAAATATAATTTCCATTCTTTTCTTTATTAAATTGTATTTGATAAGTATTATTCTGAATATCTTCTAACGTTATTTGTAAGCCCTTTGAGTATTTGAACTCAACTAATTCTAGTGCTCCTTCTATAGCAATGCTAGGAATCCATACTTTTAAGTTAAGCTTTTTCATACTTTTCCTCCTTTTTGAAAAACTCCTTCAGTTAATATTTCCCATCCATTATAACTCTTTTTTTATACAAAAAACCCACCTTTCGTATGACCTTTTCATACAAAAAGTGAGTTTTCTTTTATCATTATCTTTTTAACCATGTTCCCTCAGCTAACCTTTCATCGCTAAATTCCCTAAAAAGATTACATCCTACTGAAATTGTATTACTGTTTATTATACTTATAACTTTCCAATAGTATCACTTCTAACTTTCCAATCCATTTATAATAAACTAATAAGATAAGTAGAAGGATAGGTACAACAATTAATTCATACCATAAATGCCACCAACCCAAATGGAAATATCCCCAAGGTTCTGGAAGTAAAACAAGTGCTTCATAAATGATAACTCCCACTGTCCAACTAGCAATATAAATTACCTTTCTTTTCAAATCGGATACAAAAGGAAACCAACTTAAAAATAGGATGTTTACTGGAGGAATCAGTAATGTATGTGCAAGGACACCAAGCCAATCAATACCTTTATCAAAATACCAATATCCATGGTACTTGAATTCGACCATCACATCAAAAACGTTCTGAAATGCAATGGTAAATATCCAAATACTAAACATTGCATTCATGCTAGCTATTTTATTTTTTTGAAAGGCAATTAAATTAAATAAAATAATGGAAATAAATAGAAAAATCATCGTTTGTATTATTTTCCTTTTTAATAATATGTTATCCTGAATAAATCTAATAATACATCGCTAAGCTTGTTTATTATATGAATTATTTTCTATATGTAATTTTATTCGATTGCATAGTTTCACAACTTGATCATTGTCTCCCATTGGAGCATCTTGCCAATCATAAACTTCCATTGGTCCCCAATGTTCTTTTGGTGTATTTGGATAACGAGCCACAATGTGCATATGGAGATGCTGAACAGAGTTACCAGAAACAAGTGAATAGATATGTTCTGCGTTTTCTGATTCCTTAAGAGCCTTACTAACTCTTGTCATTATTACTCCAAATGCCTTTGCTTCTTCTACTGTCATATCTGCAAGTGAGGGAGTATGTCTTTTTAAATCAATCATAATATGACCTAAATAGTTTAGCTTTCCCTTTCTATCGATATGACCAACATATACATAATCATCTTCATAAATCATTACTCCCGAAGTTTTGATATTGCCAACATGCTTATTACAGATAAAACAACTTTTATTCATTCTAATTCCCCTTTTAAGAAAATTAATAGTAAAAATAAAAAGGAGACCTTTTCTCCCAGGCTCATATTCCCTCTAGTTGTAATAATTTACCTTTTATTTAAATAACGCACCTTATGCTTTATTCACAAACTTTTTTTCTTACTTCTACTGTGGCTATTCATACATCCTAGATCTTTCCATCCATTTCAATCTCATAATGCTTTTAATTCGACATATAAGGGACTAATCCTCTTTAATGTACCCCCTTATAAATGCTAAATAAGCAATAACAAGACAGAATAACTCACCAAACCAAGAAAAAAAGCAACGAAACTGCTCTCTCTTTCTTCTGGCAACTCTTCCTTTAGTACATTTAATATTATCCCACCTGCCAAGAATGCTGTGAGCAATGAGATATAAACTTCTTTTAATTCTGTAAATACTCCAACTACCCATCCTAATAATATTGCCAATGTCAGTAACCATCTTCCTAAATGGTCATATATTTCTTTGTGATCTTTCCTTAGACTGTGATCATTGGTAACAAAATGAACCGCCATTGCTAAGAAGTAGAAAAACATCCCCCAATGACTTTTATATGTTTCTCTAATCAAAAGGTAGCCTATTAGCGCATTATATACAAAAAAAGATGTTATATGAATCCAGAATACACCGGGTTTCGTTTTTTTCATACCACTTTCTTTTTTTGAATTCTTCACCATTCTTTCTAGTCCATAGAAAATAGTCAATCCCAGTAGAGCTATCAGATAGGCGTGATTCTCAAATAGGTGAAAGACTCCTTTAGCTCCTGCTTGCTCCAATACTCTTTGATGTTTACTTAATTCGGGCAATAGATGGATAAATACATAAGAAACAGCAATCCCTCCCGCAATGGAGAGAAACCTACTTCTAGGTGAATCTTTGATAAACTTCATTGCTTTAGAAAAGAAATGAATAAAAATAAAGCCAATTGCAAAAACAAAACTTAGACTAATCGTCATTTAAATCCCATCCAATTTTTAGTTATGTACATTAAATAACCTAAATCTACATAACAAAACCATACTCGGAAGATTACAACCTATCTACTCTGCTCATTTTAAGAATATCCTTCTTTAACTTTCCAATTCTATTCCAGTAAAACCTTGAAGATTCCTATGCTAAAAGAGCATTAATTATCTAAGTTTTTCTTTCACTTGGTTTAAGTGGTGGATATCGTGTTCCAAAAATATTTCAATGAATTTTTCTGGTGAAAATGAGTTTGGCTCATTTTCGATATGAAATTCGATATCCCTATCAAGCTCTTTTAACTCTTTCACTAATTGTTTCCGTGTTTTTGCGAAATCGTCGATTATCTCCCTAACATTTTTATATTTCTTTAAATGGGCGACAGCTTCCTTGTTATGTAAATCGTGATTGGGAAAAGGCGGTAAAACCATCTCGTTAGCCATCAAAGGTACCATCTTTTCTAATATAAATTTATCCCAATAAAACAAATGTCCCACTATCTCTCTAATGGACCACTTTCCTTCTGAAATAGGTTCATTAAGGATTTTTTCAGGATAGTCCTTTAATTCAAATAATTTTTCAATTATGTCTTCATATTGATTGATTTTATTCATTTTCTAAGCCCCCCCAAAAGTTAGGAAAAAACCAAACGAACGTATGTTCACTTTTATAATAACAAGAAAATTCAGCTTATTCAACCATGCTACCCTGTTAGTCCAAAGAGAAATGAATTCCTAGATAAAGATGGAGTAGCAAAACTTGTGTTTGCTACTCCCATTCATACTATATTTTCAGATACAATCATCTACAAATAAATTCTTCTAACTTTTTTAGGAATATTAGGAACTATCAATATATTAAATATACTTTCTTTTTAAAGAAAGGCCTCCGTTACTCTAAGTACATCATTTCACAAAATCTTATACTACTGAAAGAACCTGATTATCGTTTATCTTCCCCTTTTATATTTCTATTATTTCAACTAACCCCTTTAGTTACTGAAATAATCAAAAAAAAGAATAACAACTTATGTCAATTTCCTTTAATCAAATATCTATCACATGGAATTATTTGTATCTGATTTCTTAAATATTCCTACTAAAAGCAAACTTAATCCTATGATAAAACCTATTGGGAATAATAAAGAAAGTGCTAGTTCAATAAGACATTTAACGCTTATTACAATAAAAGAGATTTATAAATTTCTCCAATAATCCCTTTCAATTGATGCACACCTAATTCTGCATTCGTCATAATAACGGCACCTTTCTCTATGTGTGGGTACGCCACCATCATACATTGAAAACCTACTCCCCATCCCATAGATGTAATTTCTAATTCTTTTTCGGAACCATCTAAAAATACACCTAATCCAGTCCAGCTTTTTCCTATTTGAGAAGTTATCATTTCTTTAGCTAATCTTTTTGAAATTCCAATTTTACTTTCTCCTTTTAATGCATTCATTAACTCAAGGACTAGTGTAGCTAAATCTAATGCAGTCGTCCATAATCCTGCAGCTGCAGGATAAGGGTAGATAGGATATTTTTCTTCTACCAACTTACCGTTTTTATTATGACCACAAGAAAACTCCTTTTTACCTATCTCGAACATCGTTGTATTTAAATAGCTATTTTCCATTTTCAATGGCTTAAATATTAGCTCATTTACCACATGATTAAACTGCTTTTTCGTTACATCTTCTATTAGTTGCTGAATAATACAATAGCCCGCGTCAGAATAATGAAATTCACTTTCTGGCTCGAATTGCACCTCAATAGGAACTTTACAATAATGGGATTTTCCCTCTAACAATTCAACCATCGAGGGAAACCCTATATCTAAATTCTGTTCAAAAAAACTACCTTCAGGGTCCTTGATTCCCGATTGATGACTAAGTAAGTTTCTTAAAGTAACTTTTTTATTTTTTGTATATTTATTTTCAGGCACTTTCCACGTTACAAGTCTTTCATTTACACTTTCATCTAAATCAAGAAGCCCTTCATCCAGTAACTTTATTGCTATTATTCCAGTCAGGAACTTACTAATGGAACATGCACTGAAAATAGAATCATCACTTACCTTTCTATCGCTTTTCACTTCAAGTAAACCATAGTTTTTTGTTCCACTGATTTGACCTTCTTCGAATAATGCAATACTTAAACCGTTTACATTATAATATTCCATTCGTTCTTCCATATGGATGTTTCGTAAGTTCATCATTCTCACCCCAGATAACTTTATAATGAAACTATAACACGAATATACGTTCTTATACATATATTTGGAAAAATAATTTTGCTCTGTTTATTGAACAAGAATCGTACACATTTATGTGTAGTTTGGAAATTAATAATTTAAATATGCTTAAATATTCTTCTTCAAACAACAAAAAACCCACTTTCTGTATGGTTCCAATTCCATACCAAAAAGTGAGTTTTCCCTTATCCTTATCTAGCTTACTCGCCTAAATCGACGTTATGATATACTTGCTGCACATCATCTAAATTAAGGCTGCTATTTATATTACTATATCAATGTTTTCACTAATCATTTAGTGTATGAAGTTATTAACATTTATTATAATTTAAATTATCTAGTCGTTAATGATAATAGGTTTTCTTTGGAAGTTAAAGCTAGATAAAAGAGACATTTTTTCATGAGGATTAGGTTATATTCCCCTTTCTCTATAATTTAAAATAAAAAGACCCCCACCAGTTAAGGTAAGAGTCCTTTTAAATGTAATGACAACAACTGCCATTAAACAATACACCCTATCATAGATAGGTGTCAGACGATCACGACAAGGTGATCTAACATAATTTATACTCTAATAATAAACAATAACTTTCTTTATGTCAAGAGATAAACATATATCCTATCTATGAAAGAGTACGTTATTATTTTATTCAATATTATCAATATTATGCTAGGCGGTCAAAGATTTAATATCCAAACATATACATTAATCTGGACTTCAATAATTTCATATCTTTCTTTTCAATATTAAATATCAAATCACCAATACGACTAATGTCTATAGTTTTAATATCTTCACATTTTATAGCTGATAATTCTTCTAATTCCTTGTATTTATTTTTATATAAAAAGAAATGATTTTTATACTTAGGTATTTTCTTTCCATGAGCCACACTATAAGGGAATTTTGTAGATATAGGTATAACCACTACAGTTTCCCCAGTATTTAAGTGATTAGGAGAGACTATTACTGCAGGTCTAGTTTTATTTTTCTCAGCACCCAAATTACCTTTCCCAAAATTGACCCAATACACTCCACCACGAAAAACATCTCTAATTGGTGGCTTTTTACCTCTTACTTTTGGTTTACTGGCATGTGAATTTAGCATTTTTTCTTTATCATCCATTAATTTGTATTTTTCAGATAACCATTCTGCTGATTGTCTAATATTCTCATTTTTATTCCACGGCATAACTTTACCTCCCATATTTCTCTATATTTTACCATATTAAGAGAATAGCAGGGAGGAAATTATTCGAAATAAAGAACATTTTGTCAGTTGTTGCGGTTTCCGGGGAAATCTTTGAGAACTTGGAAATTTAACTCCGAGTCTTTTTATGCTATTCGTTATTTACCATTTCACTAATTGTGTTTTCAAGTTCTTCGATACGCTGCTCTAAAGAAGTTATATAAACCCTTGCAGTAGGATATACAAGTCCTTTCAAACTAACTCGTAAATCGACAACTTCTGAAGGTTGAGGATTTTCATTAATTAATTTATCCACTTGAGCTTGAAAACCTTCTCCATATGATTGAACATTTTTTATATGGTACTTCAATACGTTTTAAATTATCATTAAAAAGGTTTCGGTAATCTCTATTTATATTTGTCCCTAATGTTGGATAAGGATAATTAGGCATCTATAATACTCCTTTCAAGTAATAAAAGGATACTTTTATTTAGTAGTATCCTTTGTTTGTTTCAACTCATTTAATTGTCCTTCTAAATCTTGTATGTATGCGTCTTTCATTGCTAAGGTCACCTGTAAATTAGCCAATTGTTGAGCAAGATTCCCCATTACGATTTGTTCATTTACAGTAACTTGTTTTTTCTCAGCCATTTTCAATTCACCGCCATTTCTAAATCAGCAATTTTATGTTCAGCTTCTTCTAACCTTGTTATTAGTTCTTGAGTAGCTTTCCTGTTCATAGATAAACCTTTATACATATTAATTGTGTCACCTTTTCTAAGCATAGGTGCCGCTTCTGCAATAAAACCTATTTGTTTATTGTCGTATATACCTTCATTTAAATCACTTTTCAAGAAATATGTGAATACCGGATGATCTTTTACAATATCCATACCACTCTCTGAGAATGGTTCGATATTGTCTTTATAAAGTACACTAGATGCTGGATTGAATTCGCTCGCATATATTGGTCTATAAGTAACTCCATTACCTTCGTTGTATCCAGCGTGATCTGTAACTCTAACAGCTCAGTATACATCATCTAATAACAAACAAAAAACCCACTTTCCATATGAATTTAATTTCATACAAAAAATGAGTTTAGTTTATCATCATAAATATTATGATTTTTGATATAGTATATCGTAGCTTAAGCTCCAACTCCCTTTCTGTATGGTTCCAATTCCATACCAAAAAGTGAGTTTTCCCTTATCCTTATCTAGCTTACTCGCCTAAATCGACGTTATGATATACTTGCTGCACATCATCTAAATCTTCAATCGCATCAATCATTTTCTCGAATTGTGCTTGTGCGTCTGGATCTAATGTTACATCGTTTTGTGCAAGCATTGTTAGCTCGGCTACGGTGAATTCTGTTACACCAGCTTGTTTAAATGCTTCTTGTACAGCGTGGAATTGATCTGGCTCTGCGTATACAATAACAGAATCTTCTTCTTCCATAATATCGCGTACATCTACATCTGCTTCCATTAGAAGCTCTAATGCTTCTTCTTCTGTTTTTCCTTCTACCCCAATAACGGCTGTTGCATCAAACATATAAGAAACGGAACCACTTACTCCCATGTTTCCACCATTTTTACCAAATGCGGCACGAACATCTGAAGCTGTTCTGTTTACGTTATTTGTTAAAGCATCAACGATTACCATCGAACCGTTAGGACCAAAGCCTTCATAGCGAAGCTCATCATATGTTTCTTCGGAACCGCCTTTTGCTTTTTCAATTGCACGGTCAATAATATGTTTTGGTACACTATATGTTTTTGCGCGCTCTAGGACAACTTTTAGCGCTTGATTAGATTCTGGATCTGGTTCCCCTTGTTTTGCCGCTACAAAAATTTCACGGCCGAATTTTGCATAAATACGACTAGTATTTGCATCTTTTGAAGCTTTTTTGTCTTTAATATTGTTCCATTTACGACCCATTATGAACACTCTCTTTCTGCTTATACATTCAACTTATTTATTATAGATAAAAACACAGCATTTCTTCAACTTTTATTGATTGTATTTCGCGTTTATCTACCTGCCATTTCTTAAAGCCACTAACATTATACATGAAATGGCCATTTTATTCAGCTTTTTGTTAAAAACTTTGTGGCAAAGCTTAGACAAATTTGTCCAGAGAAAATTCTAACATTACTTTTATATCCGCTATTTAGGCTCCTTCTCTATACATTAGTCGGAAATTCTCCGCTTATTCGTTCTCCTGCTACTAAAAAATCACAATGAATAATAACAGCGCCTAATACAAAAAACTTGCAACAAATAAAAAGTTACAAGTTTTTATATCTATCACTGGTTTTGCACTAATAGCTTTTCTCTCATTCCCTTTGCTGCCTCTACCATTACTTCTAGTGCACCGATTGTTTCCTCTTCATTCCTTGTCTTCAAGCCACAATCCGGATTAATCCAGAATAAGCGTGGATCAAGAACAGCTAGAGCGTTTTCGATGTTTTCGGTAATTTCTTCTTTTGTTGGCACTCTTGGACTATGTATATCATATACGCCAAGTCCAATTCCTTTTTCGTATGTTTTCTTTGCAAATGTTTGAATAAATTCCCCGTGACTTCTGGATGTTTCGATAGAAATCACATCGACATCGAGTGCATCAATGGCATCAATAATGTCCTCAAAATTCGAGTAGCACATATGTGTATGAATTTGCGTTTCTCTTTCCACAGACGTTGTTGCAAGTTTAAAAGAGTAGACAGCTGCATCTAAATATTTCTTCCATTTTTCTTTTTTTAGTGGCAGTCCTTCCCGAAGAGCTGGTTCATCTACTTGAATCATACGAATATTGTTTCTCTCAAGCTCCTCCACTTCTTTCTTGAGACTGAAAGCGATTTGCTTCGCTACTTCTGCTCTTGAAATATCATCTCTTACAAATGACCAGTTCAAAATGGTGATTGGCCCTGTCAGCATTCCTTTTACAGGTTTAGTCGTCAGACTTTGCGCATAGACCGTTTCTTTCACGGTCATTGGATTCTCATATGCGACATCACCATAAATAATGGGTGGCTTCACACAACGAGAACCATAGGATTGAACCCAAGCAAACCTAGTAAACTGAAAGCCGGCTAGCTTCTCACCAAAATACTCCACCATATCTGTCCGTTCAAATTCTCCATGAACAAATACTTCTAACTCTAAATCCTCTTGTATCTCTATCCATTTTTTAATTTCTGCTTGAATAAAAGTCTCATACTCTTCATTGGTTATTTCTCCTTTTCGCCATTTTAACCGCTCCTTCCGCACTTCCTTCGTCTGTGGAAAACTTCCGATTGTCGTTGTCGGAAGAATTGGAAGTTTGAAAGCTTCTTGTTGTGCTTGCTGTCTTATTTTTGCATTATCGCTTCTTTCTGGTTTGCCAGCAGCCCTTTTTAATTCTTCTTGAAGAACTTGATTATTTCTTGCACTGGACGAGTTCAATCTAATAATCGCTTCTTTACTTTTATCGATTTGAGCTCGAATGACTGCTTTTCCTTTTCTGGCTCCCTCTGTTAACGTATTTATTTCTTGTAATTTTTCATCTGCAAAGGAAAGTGCCTCTTTTAAAATCAAATCTATTTGCTCTTCCTTCACCGTTACTGGTACATGAAGCAAGCTTGATGACGGCTGGATGATTATCTTGTCACTTCCGATAGCCTTCTGTATTTCTGCAAGCAGCTCTCCCTTTTCTTCCAAATTAGCTCTCCACACATTTCTGCCATCAATAATACCTGCAGCAAGGACTTTCTCTTTTGGAAATCCATATTGCTGAATAGATGCTAAATTCTCTCCGTCATCGTGAACAAAATCTAAACCAATTCCTGCGACAGGTAACGAAATAATCGTTTTATAATCTGTCACAGCGTCAAAATAGGTTTGAAGAATCACTTTTAATTTTGGGGCCGCCTTTTGCAATGTTTGATAGATTTGCTGTGTAATGTTCCATTCTCTTGGTGTGACATCTGTAACTAAATATGGTTCATCTATTTGAAGCCATTCCACTCCCTCTCTTTCTAGCTCTGTTAAAATTTGTGCATATAAAGGGAGATAAGATTCCACTGTTTCTTCTAGCTTATCTTCTTCATAGCCTTTTGCTAATTTTATAAAGGTCAGTGGTCCTAACAATACCGGTTTTCCCTCGATTCCTAATGCTTCCTTTGCTTCCCGGAAAAATGCCAGTGGGCGATTCTCTGTTAATAGTGGCTTTCTTTCTCCCAGCTCTGGCACCATATAATGATAGTTTGTATTGAACCATTTTTTCATGGCTGATGCTACTGCAAACTTATTTCCTCTAGCAATCTGAAAATAAGTTTGCAAGGGAACCTTCCCCCCATTATAAGCAAATCTAGCTGGCACTTGCCCAAACATCGCAGCCGTATCTAATACATGATCGTAGAGACTAAAATCACCGACAGGAATTAAATCAATTCCTTGAAGCTTTTGCTTTTGTATGTTTTTTAATCGAAGCTTTTTCGTTTCTTCCAGCAGCTCTTCTTCCGAACTCTCCCCCTTCCAATAACGCTCCAATGCTCTTTTCCATTCTCGTTTCTCTCCAATTCTTGGATAGCCTAAATTAGAACTTTTATACATGCTGTTTCCCCATTTCCGATTTTTTTATCTCTAGCAAAAGTTAGTCAAAAAAAGAGCCGGACGTCCACATATCTATATAGAAGCTCTCTACTTTCTTGCTTCCTAGATAAACAGTGGAGTCAGACTCTTATGAGATTTCTCATTTAAGTTCAGCACTAACTAGAGTTGAGACAATTCTTCTCCCAACACATATTCTCCCTCCTCTATATCCACGTAGAGTAGCTTACTTACAAATAGGCAGGTCTCCTGACTTAGGATCATCACTCCTTCTCTCCTTCCCATCTAGTTAAGACAGTGGATATGAGAATTTGTTCCTCCTTACAGTGGCGGGACCGCGCCGGATTCTAACCGGTCTTCCCTTTTAAGCCATGAATGGGAATTCATAAGCACCTATTTGCGCTATTTAATTTTCAGTTCATTTCTATAATAAAAAATAAAAACCTCCCTTTATAAAAAAGAGAGGTTTCGTCGTGTATCTTTATCCCCCTCTTATCTTTCAAAGCATCATCGCTTTGCTGGAATTAGCACCTTTTCTTAAAAAAGAATGGTTGCTGAGGTATCAACGGGCCAGTCCCTCCACCTCTCTACATAAGAGTTTTTTATGTACTTTTTCGAATTAACAAAATATTAGCACGGTAATTTCTCATTGTCAATTCTTGTTTTACATACTGTATATAATTTTTTATTTCTTTTGGATACGTAAAATTTTCAAGATTATTCCCTTTTACATGCCTTTTCCTATTTTTACATAATAGATTTCTTTCCAGCCCTTCTTGATTACGAACACTTGTTCTGTTATGATAAAAAAGTAAGGAGATGATTTAGATGCTGCGCGATCGAGGCACAATTAAATGGTCAGCGATGATGATGCCTGAACATGTTCAAAGTATAAAAGAGATTTTAGTGGAATCACAAAAAATAAAAATGCCTATTTTAGAAGAAGATAAAATACGCGAAATGGAGTTACTGTTACTTGAAGGAATCGAATATATTCTTTTGCTTCACTTTGAGATTTTTCATGATGGAGCTATCAGATGTTTATCTGGAAAAACAACTTCTATAGACCATCTAAACCGAGAGCTTCGTATTCTCGATACGAATAATCATACGCACTCCATTCCTTTTCCCAGCTTGGTAAACATACAAAATGATTAATAAAAGGAGCATTACCGTGTTTGATTATACGCAATTTCCAAATAGATCCATTCTTTGTGTAGATATGAAAAGCTTTTATGCGAGCATTATTGCTGTCACAGAAGGATTAGATCCTCTCACCTGCCATCTTGTGGTTGTTGGCAATACCGACCAAAAGGGCAGTGTCGTCTTAGCGGCATCTCCTGCCATGAAGAAAGACTTTCGCATAAAAACAGGCTCAAGACTTTTTGAACTACCAGATGATCCAAGAATTATCGTGCGAAATCCGAAAATGGGACTATTCATTCGAGTATCGACCGAGATAACGAAATTATTTTTCCGATATGTGCCCCCCTCTGCTGTCCATACCTATTCTGTCGATGAAAGCTTTCTTGATGTAAGTGGAATGGGAAAAACCTTTGGCACACCAATGGAAATAGCTCAGAAAATGAAAGGCGATATTATGCGCGAGTTTGGGCTGCCTTCGACAATTGGCATCGGACCCAATATGCTCATGGCAAAGCTTTGTCTTGATTTAGAAGCGAAAAAAGTAGATGGTGGTATAAGCACATGGTCTTATGAGGACATTCCCCATAAATTATGGCCTATTTCCCCGCTGCGCGATATGTGGGGAATTGGAAAACGAACAGAAAAAACGTTAAACAATATGGGGATATTTTCGGTTGGCCAGTTAGCACGCTATGATTTAACCTTACTTGAGAAGAAATTTGGGATTATGGGGAATCAGCTTTACCACCATGCCTGGGGAATTGATTTATCGGAAATTGGTGCACCCATTATGCAAGGACAAATTAGCTACGGGAAAAGCCAGATATTGCTGCGAGATTATAAAGAAATCCACGAAATAAAATCCGTTCTCCTTGAAATGTGTGAGGATGTAGCAAAAAGAGCCAGAAGCAATCATCATGCAGGAAGAACCATCACTTTAGGAATTTCTTACAGCAAAGATGAATTTGGCGGTGGTTTTCAACGATCTCGAACAATCGAAAACCCAACAAATGTAACGATGATTATTTATCAGGTCTGCCTTGAATTATTTCACGAAAACTACCGGGGACAAACGGTTAGACAAATTTCTGTTTCTATTACAAAATTAGAGAATGATTATGAAATGCAATTAGATTTATTTGACACAGGCGGGTGGAAAAAAAGGAAGCTTGGCTATGTTGTCGATACGATTCGAAATCGCTATGGCTCGACCGCCATCTTGCGTGCTGTTTCCTACACCTCTGGGGGTACAGCCCTAAAGCGCGCTAATTTACTTGGTGGACATAAAAAATAAGAAATGAGGTGGATTGATGTTAAAACAAATTCGATTAAAAGAGGAAAGCATTCCTTCCAAAAATACTTATCCCTTTATAATCCCTGCACTCCGCCATTTTAGCTCCCTTGATTTTAAAAAGAAGGTGACGTTTTTTGTTGGGGAAAATGGCTCTGGAAAGTCTACCTTGCTTGAAGCTATTGCCTATCAATGCCAATTTAATACAGCAGGCGGTGGCAGAAATAACAGCTATGATGTTCATTCTTCCCAATCCGATTTGGGAGAATATCTACAGTTATCATGGTCTCCTACTAAGCTTACGAACGGATTTTTTCTGCGGGCGGAATCCTTTTATGAATTTGCTACACATATTGATCAACTAGAAAGTGCGAATAAATATGCGAGTTATGGCGGAAAATCATTATTACAGCAGTCCCATGGCGAATCCTTCCTATCTCTCTTTCTTCACCGTTTTAAAGGAGAAGCGATTTATTTATTAGATGAGCCGGAAGCTGCGCTATCACCACAACGGCAATTAAGCTTTCTCCGCATCCTCCATGATTTAGCAGAGACCGAAGAATGCCAATTTATTATTGCGACTCATTCTCCGATTTTATTAGGCTATCCGAATGCGACAATTCTTAGCTTTGATGGCGACCAAATGGAGGAAGTCGAATACGAAAATACAGAGCATTATCAAATTACCAAATACTTTTTACAATATCGAGAGAAAATGCTGCGAGATATATTGGAGGAAGAAATAGAGGGTATGTAAAAATTGGATATTCTCCTCTTAATCAGTAAATAGTATAACTATCTGATTACTTAAGGAGATTATTATGATTGGATTATTACTCTCTGTCTTTATCTTTAATTTTATTGCCTATATAACGAATAAAAAATTAACGCATAATCAAATTTTACATATATGGATATTTACTATCGCTTTTCAACTGCTGTTTGATTTATATATTGATGTAGGATACCATGCCTACTGGTACTTCAGTAAATCAGAGGTGGATTGGGAATCAATCATTCATATTTTACTATTGGTACCACCTGTAAATATTATTTTCCTAAATCTTTATCCGATGAAGAAAAAGATTCTATATAAAATTTTATTTATTTTCATGTGGAATCTTATCATTGTAGGATATGAATGGTTCACTTTATTACCATCACCATGGGGATATTTTCATTATGGCTGGTGGAAAATCTCCTACTCCTTTTGCATCAATCCCATTTTACTATTTATTTTAATAAAATATTATAAGCTAGTAACCAAACTGGAGAAGAAATCCCGTTCGGCGACGGAATGATTATTCTGTTGCTTCTTGAGATCATAACGAATACTCCTTTAGCAACTCCCTCTTTTCTTTCTTCTACATTTTGACTTAAAATGATGAAACGTTTTATTCTATACACCGATTAAAACAGCCCTTATACCTATTGACTTCACTATTCCGAACGGAAATCAGGACTATCAACTCATATTTTTTTATAAAGTAATAAAAAAATACGACTTTATACCTTGAATTAACCGAATAAAGTGGTAAAATTAAATTTGGGCAAATTTTACGAAAGTAAAAGACGCAAAGCCACGGGCCTAACGCAATTGCTATGGTAGCCGGGTTGCCAAGATTATACATATATCTTGTTGAAAAATCTTCCTGTCTAATTTGCCTTATAAAATTAGAAAAGAGGAATGTTATGTTTTATCCAACCGTTGTAACTGAAAAGCCGTGTATTAGACATGTTGTAAAGGACAAGAATTACTGTATGTGTGGTTCGAAATACAAATCGTATTCTACCTTTAAAAAATCAGACTTTAAGCGAATTGAATTCAAGCAGCTTACAGATATCACCTGTCCTTACTGCCAGTCCATCATTAATTAATGATGGATTTTTTCCTTTTTCCCCTCTTCGCAGAAAACTCAACTACATAAACAATTTCTATACTCATTCCGCTTCGAATACATTTTTAGGATAATCTCAAAAAATTCACGGAAAATAAAAGCGATTTCATTTTTAATGAAAAACTTTTAAAATGGAGATGACAGCCTATGTCGATTGTCTTTTTACGAATATGCATGGTTCTAATTAGTTGGGGAAGCTTATTGTTTCTTCCGAAATCGATTATCAAAAAGTTTCTTCCTGTTACTTTTTTCTCTGCGTCTATTCTTTTAATCGAGACGCTTTTATCGCTTATCTTTAAATGGTGGAAAGTAAAAGGCGGATTAAATTCTTTAGTCGCAGATGCATTGGGATTTATATTCGGCCCTTTTGTAGCGATTAATATTTGGATATTTCATTTAACACATAAGAAGTTTCTACTATACACACTAATAAACTTCATAATGGATCTTATTTTTGCTTTTCCATTAAATACATTTTTTCAAAAAGTAGGCTTTTATAAATTAAAGAAATTCACCTCTATTCATTTATTCTTTATTTCATATGGCCTGTCTTTTCTTAATTACTGGTTTCAAAAATTTATTGTATCAGATAAAAATATAGAGAATGCTCACTAAGAAGCATTCCCTAATCTTTATCTGGCTTCCCATTCAGCAACTTCTTTACGGACAAGTGGAGCTACTTCTGTTCCAAGCAATTCAATTGCTCTAAGCACTTGATCATGGGGCATGCTGCCAACGGGAACGTGGAGCATAAACCGAGTAATGCCTACATTTTTGCGAAGAGCAATAATCTTGTCTGCGACCGTGCGCGGATCTCCTACATACAGTGCACCGTTTTCACTCCGCGCTGCATCAAAAGTCTCTCTTGTATAGGCTCCCCATCCTCTTTCTTTTCCAAGAACATTCATGGCATATTGTGTGGATGGGAAGAACGCATCTGCAGCACTTTCTGTTGTCTCTCCAACAAATCCATGGGAATGAGAAGCAACCGTTAATTTCTTCGGATCGTGGCCGACATGCTCTCCTGCACGGTAATAAAGGTCAACAAGTGGAGCAAACTGCGCTGGATTCCCTCCAATAATCGCTAACACTAATGGTAAACCAAGGATACCGGCACGGACAACGGACTCACTGTTCCCACCACTTCCAATCCAAATCGGCAATGGATCCTGTACTGGCCGAGGATAAACCCCAAGATTATTAATACTTGGACGATGCTTTCCACTCCATGTCACTTTTTCAGATGCCTGTAATTTTAAAAGCAAATCTAATTTTTCATCAAATAATTCATTATAATCATTTAAATCATAGCCAAAGAGCGGAAATGATTCGATAAAGGAGCCGCGACCTGCCATAATTTCGGCACGTCCATTTGAGAGTCCGTCCAATGTTGCAAAATCTTGAAATACTCGAACTGGATCATCAGAGGAAAGAACGCTAACTGCACTTGTTAAGCGGATCCGGCTTGTTTGTGTAGCTGCCGCTGCTAAAATCAGCGCAGGTGCTGATGCCGCGTAATCCTTTCGATGATGCTCCCCTACTCCAAAGACATCTAATCCCACTTTATCTGCTAAAATTATTTCCTCTACTACTTGACGAATTCGTTCTGCATGACTAACGACCTTCCCTGAATGAGGGTCTGGTGTCGTTTCCACAAATGTACTTATTCCTATCTCCACTATTGTATATCCCCCTTAATCAAAAGCAAAAAATCAAACTAGGTACTACTTCTCTAATTAAAACAGGAGATGTCTCGAATTACAACTATTGTGTGCTACTGATAAAAAAGTAATGAACTTCCTGCTCCTTTCCCTTACAATAAGGGAAACATACATCATTTAACTGGAGGGATACGATGTTTCAGCATACAATCGATAAAGATTTAGCATTAAGAGTGTTTCGTTTAGACGATGCGGAAGAATTTTTTCAATTAACGATTAAAAATAAAGCCTATTTAAAAGAGTGGCTTGGCTGGCTCGATTATACGAACACAGTAGAAGATACGAAAGAAAATATTCGTGGAAGATTGCAAGGAATGGTGGAAACAGGTGGCTATCCAAAATCAGTAGCTATTTCTTATAAGGGAAAAATTGCTGGAACGATTGGCTACAATGAGATTAACCGTACAAGCAGAATTGGGAAAATCGGCTATTGGTTAGGAGAAGAATATCAAGGAAAGGGAATTATGACAAAAGCATGCGAAGCATTCATTACATATGGCTTTACAGAATTAGATCTTAATCGCATCGAAATTGCCGCAGCAACCGGGAACAAGAAAAGCAGAGCCCTGCCAGAAAGACTAAAATTCACAGAAGAAGGTACGATTAGACAAGCCGAATGGCTTTATGATCATTATGTAGACCATGTTATCTATGGGCTGTTACGCGAAGAATGGGCAAGAAATCATAGCTGATTTGCTTGGAGGGATAAAATGAAAATCATGGAAGTCAGCCCCTTTTCAGAGGATGCAAAAATGCTCATGGAGGAATTATCCTCAACCCTTGAATTTCTAACAGGAAGCAGTGGGCAAAATTCAATTCAATTAGTTGATTTGACGAAACCAAACGCGAAATTCGTTGTTGCGTATGAAAAAGGAATGCCTGTTGGTTGCGGTTCCTTTCGCCCACTCACTCCTGACATTGCCGAAATAAAAAGGATGTATGCGAAATATCCTGGTCAACAAATTGGAAAAACGATCCTTCTGCATTTAGAAGCATTAGCCAAAAAATCCGGCTACAAAAAAATCTGGTTGGAAACAAGAGTAAAAAACAGAAATGCTGTTGCATTCTATCAGAAAAATGGCTATAGCAAAATAGAAAATTATGGGAAATATGAGCATATACCAGAAGCTATATGCTTTGCAAAAGTCTTAGATTAGATGCTCCAATACTATTAGACATAACAAAAAAGGATGGGATACGATTGTTTTATAAACTGACAAAAAAACAACAAGATGATATGATTGCCGATATTCAATTCTTCTTTTCTGAAGAAAGAGAGGAAGACATCTCCGAATTCGCTGCTGAAAGAGTGTTAGACTTCGTGAAGGAATCCCTTGCTCCCCATTTTTATAATGCTGGGGTTAAAGACGCAAGAAAAATAGTCGAAGAAAGAACTAGCGCTCTTGAAGACGAGCTATTAACACTAGAAAGACCGCTTAAATAAGAGCTCTCTATCTTCTACTTCAATCCAAGGGTGAGAGTAAGCTCTCCCCTTCTTTTTGTTCTTTTTCAAAAATTAATTCCATCGTTAAAGCCATCCCACCATTTCCAAAAGGCGGCGTTAGGATACTATGAAGCTGCCCTCCCTTTTTTCCGTCTCCTTACACGAAATATACTTCTTATTGGTTTCATGCTTTTTTCTTACATAAATTTATTTATTTGGCATATATTATAAACGAACAAATGTTCTGAAAAACCTTTAAAAAGAACAAACGTTCTGTTATTATATGGAGTATAGAAGGAGTGTGTTTTTCATGATTAAAGACCGTGGAACAAAAAAATGGGTGGCGATGATGCTGCCAGAACATGTTGCTGCTGTGAAAGAAGAACTATTAAATGAGAAAAAGGTGAAAAAACCAGAATTAGATCAAGAAAAGCTAAATGACATCGATTTACTGATTCACGAAGGAATGGAGTACCATTTATCCCTAAAATTCTCCTTATTCAAACAGGGTTTTATCGAAATACTGATTGGAAGAACAGTTTTTATTGACTACATAAAAAAAGAGCTTCGAATCGAGGATGAAAACAATACCATTCACTACATTCCGTTTCATATGCTAATCGATGTGGAACGTCGATAATTTAGAGGAAGACATCATGAATAGACTATCAAAGGAAGAAATAAAAATACTGGAGCATCTCATTTATTTACCTCTCTTACTAGCTGTTTTAGAAAGAGATTACCAGCAAGCAAAAACAACTCCCTTTAAGTTAAACCAAGTCTATATAAACCTTATAGAAAATACAATGTTAAAAGTCCAAGCCG
This sequence comes from Niallia sp. HCP3S3_B10, assembly GCF_052064465.1. NCBI lineage: Bacteria > Bacillati > Bacillota > Bacilli > Caryophanales > Bacillaceae > Niallia > Niallia sp. HCP3S3_B10. The sequence continues at coordinate 36,533 of NZ_JBQHVO010000026.1, forward strand.
ATTTAAAAGGATTCAAGGAGAAATTGTATAAAAATAACATGAAACTGGTAAAGGGAAATACAGATAAAAGCTTTACCGAATATCATTATTATGTGGCCAACTATCATGAAGTCCGTCGTTATACTAATGCAGTATTAAAAGCAAATACGGAAAAGCTATTATGCTACTATTTGTTTAAGGAAAATGCTGGTTAAATAATAAGGATCTTCAAACGCAACAAAATCCCTCACCAAGCAAAAAAGCAATGCAATCCTACAAGTAGGAAAACATTGCTTTATCCCTTATCCATACTCTTTTACTATTGCTGAAATGTTATGTAAGCTTATTAATCATTTCCATAACAGTTAGCACATCCCCTTCTTCCTTCACCGTAAATAAATAATCTGCTTCTCCTGCTATTGGATCGAGTACCTCCATACCTGTTTGCTTATCCTGACGAGCAAGCACCTCATCATAAGAGGAAGCAGTTCTTAAACGAAGTGTATCTCGGTTGTTTTTAGCAATTCGCTCTTTTAATAGACTTATCGGAAGATTAAAATGGACAAGAACAGAAGTAAAATTATGTTCTTTATAGTAGGAAAGCAATTCCTTGCGACTTTCTTGATTACGATTGGCATTGCACAAAATAAGATGACAATCCGAGTGGTTAACTGCATAATCAACAACCATTTTTGTCAGTGCATGCTTTATATGATTAGCCCCATTCTTTGGCACCAGTTTTTCATAATGGGTCTGTAAAAATTCACTGTGGTTATCTTGGTCAACAACAACCACATTCTCAAGCTTTTTTTCTAACGCTTTTGCAAATGTTGTTTTTCCGCTATGCGTCATGCCAACTGTCATGATGACTAACCTTTTCATCCTTTTCCCCTCCACAAAATAGCAGTTACCTTCATTCTACAAAAAACAAATACCTTTTCCCATCAAAAAATCTATTTTATGTATATCTCCTTCCTCTTTTGGAAGGATAAAAAGGATGTGTGATTTTAAAAAAAGGAGTTCGATGATTCATGTATTTTTATCGAGAAGATTTAATCAATATGATTGTCCCTGACAAGCCAGATCCTAATGCAGCAAAAGTATTGCAAGAAGCATTAGGTGGCCAATTTGGAGAAATGAGAACAATGATGCAGTTCTCTTTTCAAAGTGCTAACTTCCGTGGAAAGGCAAAGAATATCGTGATTTAATTCGCGGCGTTTTTTTGGAAGAGCTCAGCCATATAGAACTCGTTCAGACTACCATCAATCAGCTACTGAATGACTCAGGTGAAAGCATGCCAGGTAATCTAGCCAGCGACGGAGCTCCTTTAGATGATGTAATAAAAGCTGGTGCAAATCCTCATCATTATATTATAGGTGCTAAAGCATCTCTTCCTGTTGATGCAGGTGGCAATCCATGGAATGGCTCTTGGGTGTATGATCACGGTAATCTCGTTGCAAATCTGTTGAATAATCTTGTTTTGGAATCAACTGGCGTTCTGCAAAAATCAAGAATCTATGAAATGAGCAGCAATAAAACACTAAGAGAAACAATTGCTTTTTTAATCGTCCGTGATAACGCCCATCAAAACGCCTTTGCTAAAGCATTAGAGACATTAGGAGTAGATTGGGGTAAAATCCTCCCTGTTCCAAACTATGATATTAATAAGTACCCAGAATGTCGAAAATACGTAGAAATGGGCTTCCATAACGCACAATTTAATTTCCGCCTTGATAATACAAGAATGGGTGAAATCTTCCAAGGAACAACACCAAGCAGAAATAATGGAGATTTAAATGTTGTGCCACCACCACAAGGACACCCTGTTCCAGAGCTACCAGATATGCCAAATGAGCATGCATCTGGACTTGCTGATTTAAATAATTAATTACTTAGATAAAAAATGGGATGAAGTTTTTAGCCTCTCCCATTTTATTTTTATATCCCCTTTTCTTGTGTCAAATTTATGTATCGGAAAAATTTGCATGTTAAAGACAGATTATATTCCTGATAATCCCAATATTCATCTATGCACATCCACTAGAAACGAATGGATTATTAGATTCCTTTCCCTCGTGTATATAAACAAAGCGCTCTACTCAAGTTAAAATGAGCAGAGCTTTTGTGTTCCTAGCTGGCAAAAATATTGGTTGTCCATCCTCTTTATCTTATGCACTATATGTATATTTGGATATAGAAAAATAACATTTTTACTCCTAATTCCCTTTACGTATACAGGAACCGAATTAGTTTATTCTAAATAAAACATTTAAAATAATGTTCTCCTTTCTTTAGAAATCGCTTATGCTACTAACTCTTCCCATTCCTCTAGAGACAGCTTTGTCGTTATTACCTTTAACTCAGATGGAACCTCAACATAAACACAGTCTAAAACACTTTTTTAGAATCATTTTCTGTATTAAAAACAATCACAAATGTAAATAATTACTATTTATATTTTTGGTGTTTCCTGGTAAAATAAAGGAAAAATTATGCAATGTTAGGAGTAATGATCAATGTGATTGGATTACTAATTTCCATCCTTCTTTTTAACTTCCTTGCCTTCCGATTGAATAAGCATTTAAACAAGAATCAGCTACTACATGTTTATATTTTCTCCATAGCGTTCCAATTATTATTTGATATCATTATCGATTTTAAGCTGCATGCATATTGGTATTTTACAATAGAAATAGAATGGGATATTTTATTATATGCTATCTTTTTAGTACCTCCTGTTAATATCATTTTTCTCAATTACTTTCCTTTCAAAAAATCTTTTTTACATAAAATAATGGTAATACTGCTGTGGAATATTGCATTCCTACTTTATGAATTCCTTACTCTTTCACCAGAGCCTTGGGGCTACTTCCATTATGGATGGTGGAAATGGTGGTATTCAGCTTTACTTAATCCGGTTTTATTATTAATAGTCCTTAAATACTTTCGTTGTATAAAAAAAATAGAAAGTTCGATATGAATTATTATCCCCCTATTACGAAAAAAGCCCAATTCCTTTATATATAAAAAAGAAATTGGGCTTTTTGCCTTTAAACTACTTTTAACATTTCATTACTTAACATCTTACATATTTACGCTTAAATCCAAGTATTCCTCTATCTAAATCCTTTTGAATTTTTTCCGACACATTAGACATCGTGCTTTTTTTCTTGCCTTTCTTGATTTCGACCAGACCAACTTCCTTAGCAGTTTCTACTGCTTTTTCATGAAGAGGCACATAGGAAATCGCAACTGTATAGATAAAATTATTCATAGCAGATTTCACCGTATCTGGGGATTGGTGAATCGTATTTTTCACTTCGTCAAGCATGCTCGCTAGCTTGCTTTCGTTAAATTCAGCATCCTGTCGATTGCCCAAAAGCCAACAATAACAGCTCCATCCTGCCGACATTCGCCGTTCTTCCCCGCTTTTTATCCATTTATCGGCAACAGCTTGGGCAAATTGCGTTTCTGCTAAAGATACGGCCACCACATAATCAGACAGCATAAAAAAATAAGCAGCATCTATCCACCGTTCAAAATCTTCCTCTGTCATAATATCCGGATCACAAATGACACCAGCAAAATACATCGCATCATAGTTGCCTGTTGCGTATAGCTCCTCTGCTAACGCTTGATCTTTCTTAATTTTTCTAGCAATCGGCTTCATAGCACCAGTTGCCACCCCAAAAACAGGCTCCTCGGCACCATTGCCCATATAAAGCTTTTTCGTCCTTTCCTTCCCAAGTGCTTCTAGTTCTTGCATGACTGTTTCAAACTCCATTTGTTCACTTCCTCCTAATAATATTGATATCTTCTTAAATGTTGCGCTCCCTTTTGTATCTTCCTACTACCATAAGCTATGGTTAGCAGGAAATATCCATTTACTTGTTGAAATATGTACTAAAACTATTGTATTTACTAAGAAGGAGAATTGTCAATGAAGCGCATATTTCCAATTATTGAAACAGAGCGTTTATTTTTACGAAACGTAAACGAGAAAGATGCTAAAGATATGTTTACCTATTTATCTGACCAACAAGTTGTTCAGCATATGGGGTTAGAACCATATAATACTGCTGAAGAAGTGATGGAAGAGATAGATTGGTACAAATCAATCTGGGAAAACGGCACTGGAATAAGATGGTGCATTACATTAAAAGATGAAGATACTGTGATTGGCAGCTGCGGTTTTTTGAATATGCAGCAGAAGCATTATAAAGCAGAGATAGGATATGAACTAAGCAGAAATTATTGGGGGCAGGGCATCGCTAGCGAAGCCTTAAAAGCCGTGCTTACATATGGATTCCAGCATTTTGACTTAGAAAGAATCGAAGCCTTAATTGAACCATTAAATACATCTTCACAAAAGTTAGTCGAAAAACACGGCTTTCTAAGAGAAGGCTTATTAAGGCATTATGAATATACTTGCGGAAAATTTGATGATTTATACATGTACTCCATCCTTAAAGGAGATTTCGATTTTTCCGTAATGGCTTCTCTTTTTAAATCCACCTAATAAGCATTCATAAGGGGAATCATCTCCAGTTATTCCCCTTAAAAATTCAACATTAATTATTCCTCCTTTGGTTAAACTAACTTAAAATCAAAGGAGTATCAGTATGAAGAAACGAAAGTATGAAAAAAACATTTTAAGAATTTTATGTGTATTAGGAATTGGTTCTTTTTTTAACCTGCTTCGAAAACCGCCATTAAAGGATTGGCTGATTATTTTCTTACTTAAAAGTTATATAGCCTCCATCTTAGATAATCTGTTAGTAAAGAAAGGGTTCCTAACCTATCCGGTAAAATTATTAAAAACGTTTGATGTCAGCGTTCTATTCAGCTACCTTCTTTTTCCTGTAAGTTGCATTTATTTCAATCAAGTGACTAAAAATTCAAGTATGGTTGGGATATTGGTTAAGTGCATATTTTTTAGCGTCCCATCAACATTTGCAGAACATTGGATTGAAAGAAATACTAACTTAATTCGTTATAAAAAAACTTGGACATCTTTTCATAGTTTTCTTTCGATCGCAGGAACTTTTTTATTCGTAAGATTTATGATGATATTAATTAGAAAAGCTGCTATTAAGCAATCAGAGAAGAATGATAAATTACAATATAAACATTCTATCTTATAAAGGAATTTCTACTTTTTTATAGAACTTTTTAATAAATTCTAAATAAAGGTGGAATGTTTATGCATTCAATTTCTTCTCCTATCGATTGCAAAGTAAATAATGTGTTTATTCATGTAAGTAATCTTAAAAAAGCAGCGGCATGGTATAGCGAATTACTTGGACTCCCGTTTAATAAGGATAAGGTAGAATCACCTGTCTATAACATTCCCGTTCCTTCAGAAACCGGGATTACATTGGATGATCACACATTTGATCCAGATTTTCAACTAAAACCTTCTGACCACGTTTTATTTAATTTTTTCGTTCAAGATATTGATGAAGCGTATGAATTTGTCCAAAGTAAAGGTATTACCATTGTTAGGGAAATAGAGCGAATTGGCGATTTTGCTTATTTTAACTTTAAAGACTTAGATGGAAATGTACTAATGATTTGTAATAATTAATGAATATAACTTAAAATCAATGCAGCAATTCTTTGCTGCATTGATTTTACTTATATATCTTGTATTTTATCCCTTTTTAATACTAATTGTTAATATCTCAAGTTAGAATTAACCTGAAATATATAACAACTAAGGAAGACTTAAATCCGCTTCGTTCTTAAAGCAAACTTTCTTCTACTACCTTCATTTTATAAAAATATTCTTGTTTATTCATTAACTCCCTATAAGAACCGCACTCGACAATTCCCCCTTGATCCATTACAATAATTTGATCCATATGATCTAATTCCTGTAAACGATGGCTAACTAAAATGAATGTATCCTGTTCAGCACACTCAAAAATTTCCTGATAAATATTTTGTTCTGTCTGTGCATCAAGTGATGACGTTGGCTCATCTAGTAACCATAAATGCCCTTTTTTCAAAAATGCTCTAGCAATAGCCAAACGTTGTTTTTCTCCCCCTGAAAGATTTTCTCCTTTTTCTAACACGCGATGCTCTAGCGAAAAATGTTCTAACCTTGCCTTTTTTAATGCCGCTTCCATTTGTTCGTCACTAAGCTGTGATCCAGCTAATTGAAGATTATCACGAATAGTTCCATAAAAATAATAATTTTCCTGTAAGACAACTCTCGTTTGTTCCCAAATTGCCTCGCTGGATACTGTCGATGTGTCAAAATCTCCCCAATAAATTTTTCCAGCATCTACATGTTGTAGCTTTAAGATAAGCTGAAGCAAGGTGGATTTTCCAGAGCCACTCGCACCAACAATCGCCGTCTTTGACCCGGCTGGCATCATAAATGATAAGTTTGGAATCGTTCTACGCCAATTTCCCGTGTAAGTGAATTGAATGTCTATAAACGCTAATGATGGTGCAAGGCTAGGTAATTCATTAATAGTAGACTCCCTTTTATCTTCTATGAAACTCAGATCTTCTACTACTTCATATAAACGTGTAGATGCATCTCTACTTTCTTGCATATAAATAGGAAAAACCGCCATCGGTGCAGCAGGCTCAAAGACAGTTAGAGAAATCATGACAAGCATTGCCAAAAATATCCCTTCAAGCATCCCACTAGTAACAAAATAGGCTCCAGCTCCTATGACAAACCAACTTGTAACAAACGTTATAAAACCATTAAACGATTGACTAGACACTTTATTTAAATTTTCTACTTTTTGTTGATTAATATACAATTCAGAGTGACTCAAAAGCTGTTGTTGTTTACTTGGTAATTGATGAAACAGCTTTAATTCACGAAATCCATACATTACCTCTGTAATGTAAGTTGATAGATCACCACGATCCTGCCTAACTTTCCCTTTAATTTTGACTTGCTTTAGGGAAAATAGTGCTGGAATGATAATCGTCGTTAGGAAAAATCCAAGTAATAGAATCAAAGCAATGGCGATGGAATAAAAACTAGTAAATAAGATAGTACTAACAAAAACAAGTAAGAGCACTAGCGGTGGATAAAACACCCTTAAAAAGAAATTTTGAAGGCTTTCTACATCTCCGACAACACGCGCAAGTAAATCCCCGCTTCTGTATTTGTGAAAAATTTGTGGAATAAGTGGCGTTAGTTTTTCAAAGAAAGCTACTCGTAAATTACCTAGAATCGTAAATGTTGCTCGATGTGAATAAAGTCGCTCCCCATATTTTGCTCCTGCCTTAACAAGACCGAGTAACTTTACTGTTGAAGTCAATATTATCAATGTATAAAAAGGAGGAATTAATGCAGACTTAGATATTAGATAACCGCTTGCAGCAAACAAACCTACACTGCTAGTTCCAGCAATAAATCCACAAATGACAGCAATGCTAATATCTTTTTTCTCCATTAACATCAATTTCATTATTTTCTGCAGTGCACTCACTTTTGACTCCTCCTTTTTTGGATCATTACTAACTCCTTATATGCGGGTGAAATTTTTAATAATGATTCGTGTGTACCAACAGCTAGTAGCTTTCCATTTTCTAAAAAAAGAATTTGGTCAGCATTTTTTATCGTATGTAAACGATGCGCAACAGTAATAACCGTTGCTGTCTCATTTAATTTTTGGATTGATTGTTGTAAGATTTTTTCAGTAGCTAAATCCAGCCCACGTGTTGGTTCATCCAACAATACAATATGAGGTTTTTTTAGAAAAGCACGTGCAATGGATACTCTTTGCTTTTCACCGCTAGAAAGCCCTCTTCCAGCTTCACCAATTCTAGTTTCAAACCCATTTTCTAATGGTTCAATCAATGAAGCGATTCCTGCTAATTGTGCTGCCGCTTTAATTGCTTCCATGCCAACTTCGTCTGTAGTTCCCATCGCAATATTTTCAGCTATCGTTCCTGAAAAAATATAAGGGTTTTGCGATATATAAGAAATTTTCTTTAACCAAGAGAATTCTGTATACTTTGTGAGCTCTTCTTGATTAATGTAAATCGCTCCCTTCTCAGGAGTAATCATACCTGCTATTAAATGAAGTAAGGTTGTCTTTCCTGCTCCACTAGCGCCAACAATGGCAATTTTTTGCTTAGGAAAAAAAGAAGCTGTCACAGATTCTAATTGAAAGTTAGTATTTGCGTAAGTGAAATTCACTTGATTGAGTTGAATGGTTGGTGGCACTTCCCACTCTGGAAAAATTTGTACCCCCCATATAGTAGGTTCATCTTCTTCGTCAAATACTTCTAATACTTTTTTAGCTGCTCCCATGCTGCTTCTACCGTTATGAAACGTTACTCCAAGTTCTTTTAATGAACTATAAAATTCCGGAACCAATATTAAAATCAAAAATGCAGTAAAAAAGGAGAGACTTTCATATATAATTATTTGAATAGCAAGTTCTAGTGCTACTATCCCAATACTCAACATCGATATAAGTTCAATGGCAAAAGATTGTGTAAATGCAATCTTCAATATTTCTAGTGTAGTATCGCGAAAGCTTACACTACTTTTTTCTAATTCTTCTTTTTGTCGAATTGTTTGTGCAAATAGCTTTATAGTTACTAACCCTTGTAAAGTTTCTAAAAATTTAGCAGAAAAAGAAGCTAATTTCTCCAACTTCTCTTCTGCTTTTTTTTGTGTTTTGATACCAATTACTATCATATAAATAGGAATAAATGGGGCACAGACCATTAAAATAATGCCTGAATTCATATGCTGTGTGGAAATAACAATAAGCATTAGAATCGGCACAAATATACTTTGCATAACCTGAGGGATAAACTGACTATAAAAACTATCCATCTCATCCACACCATCAAGTAGCATACTTACTTTTTCCCCAGTCTGACCTTTTTCAGCTAGTTGGACAGAATTAGAAACATACTTCTTTAATAACTTCTTACGCGTATCTCCCTTGACATCGCTTGCAATCAAAACACCAATCCGTTTACTTATATAATCCATACTAGACCTTACAAATAGAATGAGGAGTAACGCTATCAACCACGGTATAACTGCTGAAAATGTTTGTTTTTTTAGAAAAACACCATCGACAATACTTGTCATCACGTAAGCCTGTGCAACTATTGCGAGTCCAAGGATCAATGTGAGACCCATTAAAAAATAAACCTTCTTCTTATGAATCCAAACCGTTTTCTTTAAATTTCCCATGAACAATTCAGCCCTCTAATCTATAATTTAGCGTATTCTTCATTTTTTTCCTTTGGCATAATCTGCATCAAATAAAAAGAGGCGCATCAATAAGATTAGAGAAGGAATTAATAATAAAAGTCCCCCAATAAAGGCAATTATAAGCGCCATTGCCATAGATGAATTTGTAACACTATCTTCAATATTGATGTATGGATAGAGTAAATAGGGATACTTAGCCATTCCGTATCCGAAAAAGGCAAAGAGAAACTGCAGCATAATAGCAATAAATGCAATGCCATAATTTCTGCCAATATATAATAGGCTAATCCCAATGATGAAAAAGCCCATCGATAAGCCAAATATCCACCATAAATCCAACATATTTTCATAGTTGACCTGGTTTCTCTGACTTAAAGCAATCATCGTTGTCAACGCCATAATAATGGTTGGTGTTGCCCAAAATAATGCCCATTTACGTACTAACAGTAGTGCTGCTATATCTTTTGCTCTTGATGCATAATAGGTGATAAAGCTTGCACTAATAAATAAAACAGAAACAATAGCTAACGCAACAATACTCCATGCTAATGGACTGGTAAATAATTCTAAATACTTTAACGAAACTTGACCGTTTTGTTCAGAAATATATCCTCCTTCTGAAATCGTTAAGGCGACCGATAACGATGCCGGGATGAATAGCCCTGTAGCTCCATATAGAAACATATAAACATTACTTTGTTTTGAACCATAATTTTCAAAAGCATAAAAGGACCCTCGAATTGCTAACAAAATAATCCCAAAACTTGCAGGCACAAGTAAAGCGGATCCATAATAATATGCCGTAGATGGGAAAAAACCGACGACTCCTACAAAAAAGAAAACTAAAAACACATTCGTAACTTCCCAAACAGGCGATAAATAGCGCGAAATAATTTGATTAATGATATGATCTTGCTTCGTGATCTTTGCATAATATGCAAAAAAACCTGCTCCAAAATCAATCGATGCTACAATGAGATAACCGTATAAAAACAGCCATAATACCGTAATCCCAATTACTTCATAGCTCATTTTTCAATCCCCTCTTTCCATTCAGGGTAATGCTTCTCTAACTCCACTTCAGCTGGATTGTCTTTAAATAATTTTCGCAAGGTTATCGTAAATAATGTACCAAGCACTATATACAATGCTAGAAATAGAAAAAACATATGCAGAATATATGGAGAGGAAGTTGCTGCCTCATCAACGGTCATATATCCTCTCACTATCCAAGGCTGTCTTCCTAGCTCTGCAAAAAGCCATCCAAGTTCTACAGCTAACATTGCAAGCGGCCCACTTATCGCAAGTAGCCAAAGCATTAATTTACTGTGCACATTCCAGCGCTTAAGCCTGCTTAAAACAATATATAAAAAGGAAATTCCTAATAAGTAGAAACCAATAGATACCATTGAATCAAATAGATAGTGTATGATTAATGGGGGTCTTTCCTGTTCTGGTGTTTCTTTCAATCCAGTTACCTCGCTCATAAAGTCACCATGTGCTAAAAAGCTTAGAAATCCTGGTACGCGAATCGCCCCAACGATTTCATTATCCTTATTCAACCATCCAAAAAGGAGAAGATCAGCATTCTCCTCTGACTCAAAGAGCCATTCTGCGGCAGCTAGTTTCTCTGTCTGATGTTTTGCTAAATATTTTGCTGACACATCACCGGCTAATGCAGTAATTACCGAAAATGTAAACATAGCAATAACCGTCATTTTTAATGCTTTTTTATGATATTCATGAGCACCTTTATTCCTTATTAACGCAATTGCGGCAATAGTTGCTAAAATAGCGGCTACAGTTAAATAGGAACCTCCCAATACGTGAAAAATTCTAGTTGGAGATGATGGATTCAACATTGCTTTTAATGGATTAACAGCAACAAATTCCCCATCCACCATCGTAAATCCATTAGGCGAGTTCATAAACGAATTTACTGTCGTTATAAAGACCGCAGACATCCCCGCACCGATAACGACCGGTAGCGTTAATAGCCAATGTGTATACTTCCCTTTAAACCGATCCCAAGTATATAAATAAATCCCCAAGAAAATAGCTTCAAAGAAAAACGCAAAAACTTCCATAAATAACGGCAATGCAATTACATTCCCTGCAAGCTGCATAAAGTTTGGCCAGACTAAAGATAACTGTAGAGCAATGGCTGTTCCAGTCACTACTCCAATTGCAACAGTTATTACAAAGCCTCTTGACCATCTTTTCGCTAGCAATTCATAATGCTTGTCTTGTTTTCTAATACCGACTAATTCAGCTATTGAAATAAACAATGGTACTCCTACCCCAAGTGTCGCAAAGATTATATGAAAAAGCAGGGTCATTGCTGTAATCAATCTACTAATCGTGACCGTATCAAAATCCATATTTTCTCTCCTATTCATTTTAAATTAGTGAATTATTGAGCATAATTATGCCATATTATATCGATATAGGATTACTGTACTTTTATAAATCTATCCTCATTTTACTAAAGATTCCCTTTTAGAATACCCACATTATTTAAAACTTATGTATGGACAAGGTAGATAGAAATAGGTACCTATCTAGCCTCTATTGATTAAATCAAAAACTATTTTCAGTTAAAATCACTTTTATTACCTCATTGGAATTTTATATAAACATAACACTTTGATAACACCACTTTTTTCCATTTGTTCAACTTAATGTTGACGATATTAGAACAATAATAGTTTAGTCAACTACTTCTTTTAGCTAATCAATAAATACTTATAATATTTCCATCCAAGTCTTCACTGCTGTCGCTAAAATTAAAATTCCCATTATTCCTTGTAAGACCCTTGTATTGACCTTTTTTCCAACGTTAGCTCCTATAGGTGAAGCAATCAGACTGGCAACAACCAAAATAAGAGAAGGCAATATCGGTACATGGCCTGTTGAGATTTTTCCTGAGACAGTTCCTATTGATGAAATAAGTGTAATGGCTAAGGATGATGCAATGGTCATTCTTGTTGGTATTTTTAATAGGACAAGCATGATAGGAACTAATAAGAATGCTCCTCCCGCACCTACAATACCTGACCCTACACCTACGATAAAGGCAAATGAGGCAGCTAGCCATTTATTAAACTTGACTTGATCTAAACGGTTAGCATCGATCTCTTTTTTAGGTACAAACATTAAAATAACAGCAATAATAGCTAAAATGCCATATACGGTATTAATTCCACTATCCGACATGTGAGTGGAACTGATGCCCCCAATAAAACTCCCGATTAAAACGCTAATTCCCATATTAACAATTAATGTTTTATTTAAATATCCGCCACTATGATAAGCCCAAACACCACCAAGCGTCGCAAAGAACACTTGGATGGCTGTAATTACTGAAACTTCATGTGATGTAAAATGACCCACCCCTAAAATTACTGGAATATATAATAACATTGGATAATTAATAATGGCTCCTCCTATTCCTAACATCCCAGAAAGAAAGGAACCAATAAAGCCAATTGTGAAAATAGTGATGATGAAATTAATATCCATATAGATCCCCCCTCTTTAGAAAAAAAAAGGAACCTTAATTGGGTCCCCTTATAGTTCAACCTTTTTTAATCCAGAATTTCAACACTCCGTTTTCATCTTCGTGTTGTAATAATTCATGCCCTCCTGATTTAGCCCAAGCAGTTAAATCATTTTTAGCCCCTTTATCAGTTGTATGAACTTCTAATACCTGACCTGATTCCATCTCTCCCATTGTTTTTTTTGTCTTTACAATCGGCATTGGGCAAGCTAACCCTTTTGCATCTAATACTTTAGTTGATTTCATTATCATATTTTCCTCCTATTTATAAATTATCGGACTGCACAACGGTTTGGCCCTATTTCCATCTCACGTTGTTTATCTAAGTCTGGACTAATTTTCCCCATATTTGTTTCACGAATTTCTTGATAAGCGTTTGGTTGTGGTGGTAGATTCTCTGTTACAAGTCTTCTAAACTCATTTTCGTCTTCCATATTTAAACCATGATTTTTCTCAAACAATGTACCTAATCTTTCTGATACACTACCGTCTTCATTCAGTTCATCAATAATCATAAAGTGAGCTGGAAGTACAATTAGTTCTTCTGAAAGTTCTCTGTAACGAGAGTACAGGCTTTCACGTAAATCTGCTACCCAGTCTTCTGCCATTCCCGCTAAATCGGGTCTTCCAATTGAATCAATAAATAAGATGTCACCTGACAGAAGGAATTTCCCATCCACAACAAATGATGTAGAACCGATTGTGTGACCTGGAGAGTACAGCGCATGAATATCAATTTCTGTTTTTCCGATTGTCACTACTTCGCCGCCTTCTAGAGCGTTGTATTCAAAAGTTACCTCAGTCGCATCTTTTGGAGGTAACCAGTATGTTGCACCTGTTTTTTCAGCGATGACTCTTCCTCCTGAAATATGATCTGCATGAAGATGAGTATCAAAAACATGTGTAATTTTTACTCCCATTTCATTTGCAAAGTCTAGAAAAATATCTGTCATACGAGTGGCGTCTATAATTGCAGCTTCTCCGTTAGAAATCACCATATAGGATAGACAACCTTTTCCGATGCGAACAAATTGGTGTAATTCTCCACCTTCCGTTAAATTCCCAATCTTTACAGGCTCTAAATGTTCACTCCACGCCTTCATACCACCTTGCAAATAAGAAACAGTTAAACCTTGTTCTGAAAGCATCTCTGCCACCATTACAGAAGAACCCTCTTTAGCACAAACAACTAATATTTCTTTTGTAGCAGGCAGTTTTTCTAAAATTTCTTCCACTCCATCAAGTAATTCAAAATACGGGATATTTAAATAATCAAAGTTTTCCCCTTCAATTTTCCAATCCTTAAAATCACTTTCGTTACGTACATCTAGAATAAATAATTCTTCTTTGTTAAATACTTTTTTAGTTACTTCTTTTGAATGCATAACTTTAACAGTCATATCATTTACCCCCTGCGGTATATTTTTGGTTAAAAAAATAATAAACCCTTTTAAAAGTTAGTGTTGCGTCTGCATCTTTAGCAAATTCTAAAAAGGTTACTGCTCCACCTACTTCAATTCCATCAACAAAAGCACCTTTTCTGATCCCATAACATCCATTGTCATTTGGCAACCAATGAATGTAACACCCATTTCTTGGGCCATTGCAACTAATTCGGGGAATAGCTGGTACATTTGCATTAGCAAACCCTTGCGCGAAATGTTCTTTACCTTGAAGCATTGGTAATTGTTTGTATTCATTGTTGCTGCTGTTTGTTGTTTCAACTTTCACCTCTAGGAAAGGAACAGTGTGTTCTGCCAAAAAGTTTTTTCTGCAGAACACACTATGGACAACGTGAAGTAGTATCTAATGTTACTTCGTCCATATTAATCTCTCTATTTGATTAAAGAATCCAATTTTCCTGTCCAAGCACTCATGCCTGGAACCACATTTATCACATTATCAAAACCCTTTTCAGCTAATTTTTGAGCAGCAAGATCACTACGGTTACCTGTGCGACATACCACATAGATTTCATCATCTGCTTTTAATTCGTTTAAACGCAATTCTAATTCTCCTAACGGAATCGAAACCGCATTAGGTATATGATTAAATGCATATTCAGCTTCTTCCCTTACATCAAGAACCACGATATTTTCATTCGTATCTAGCTTCTTTTCAAGTGCTTCATTGCTAGTTACATTGAGATGTTTTCTTTCAATTGAATCATCATTAGATGATTTTCTTAAATAATGTTTTAATACATTGTCTTCTTCAATGGTGCCAAGATAATGATGACCCGCACTATTAGCCCATGCTTGAATATCAGCTTTTGAGCCCTTATCTGTTGCTTGAACTTCTAAGACCTGACCAGCTTGTAAATCATTCATTGCTTTTTTTGTTCTTACGATTGGCATGGGGCAAGCTAACCCTTTTGCATCTAATAAAAAATCTGTTTTTAATGATTCCATCTTATTAAAACCTCCTATTTTACCCCGTTGGGTATTTTATTAACCGAAAATATTTACTTCGTCTCGCCTTCCCATGCAAGCATTCCACCAGTCATATTTATTACTTTAAATCCATGATCTTCTAGAAATTGACTTGCTTGACCACTTCTTCCACCAGAACGGCAAACCATGATATATTCTTTAGATTTATCTAATTCATGCATACGGAATTCTACTAACCCTAGTGGGATATGAATGGCTCCTGGGATCTTACCAGTTGCAACTTCATCAACTTCTCGAACATCAATAATATTTAACGCTTTACCTTCTCTTAAAAGTTTCTCTACTTCTTTTGCAGTTAATTGTTTCATACTTTTGCCTCCTTATGATCTCCAGGCGCTCATTCCGCCTTTTACATTGGTCACTTTAGTATATCCTAATTTTTTTAACATTTTAATTGCGTTTTGACTTCTCATTCCACTTTGGCAAATAACAATTACTTCTTTATTTTTTGAGAGTTCTTTCTCCGCTTTTTGCATAATTTGTTGAAGTGGAAGATTTTTAAATCCTTTAATATTGTTTACTCTATATTCCCCAGGAGTACGGACATCAATAAATTGTTTATTTTTATCCTTTAACTCATCCCGTAGCTCTAATACTGTAATCTGTCTTACACCTTTTGTAGGAATGAATCGTCTGATGATAAAAATTAACAGTAGCCCAATTATTATATAATTTAGATATTCCAAGATTATCTCTCCCTTTTATGTAGGGAAGAATCCCCTACTGATTTAGATAAATAGGTTTACATTTCCATCTTCTGCATCACCCAAATAAGCAGCAACACCTGCATATTCAATATTATCCAACAGTTCTTCTTTTTGAAGTCCTAATAAATCCATTGTCATCGTACAGGCAACAAGCTTTATATCTTGTTCTCTTGCCATTTCGATTAAATCTGGAAGTGGCATTGCATTGTGTTTTTTAATCACATTTTTAATCATTTTAGGACCAAAACCAGCAAAGTTCATTTTTGACAGCCCCATTTTATCTGCACCTTTTGGCATCATTCTGCCAAACATTTTTTCCATGAAGCCTTTTTTCACTTGAATATCTGCATCTTTTCGCAAGGCATTTAGTCCCCAAAACGTGTGAAAAATGGTTACTTCATGATCATACGCTGCTGCCCCGTTCGCAATGATATAAGCTGCCATCGCTTTATCATAATCGCCACTAAATAATACAATCGTTGTTTTTTTCTTTTCTGTCATTGTAGTTCCTCCTCATGTATCAGTCACCCTTACCTGTATGGGTATATTTATAAACAAAAAAATTTAACCTTTTTTAATCCAAAACTTTAATACATCATTCGCTTCTTCATATTTTAGTAGCTCATGTCCACCCGATTTTGCCCAAGCAGTGAGATCGTTCTTTGCACCTTTATCAGTAGTATGGATTTCTAATACTTGACCAGCAGTTAATTCATTTATTGCCTTCTTTGTTTTTACAATTGGCATTGGACATGCCAATCCTTTTGCATCTAACAATTTATCTATATTCATTCTTTTAACTCTCCTTTCATCATTTACCTTTACCCCTATGGGTATAATAGTAATAAAAATAAAAGTGGGTGTCAACCCTTTTATTTTTATCTACTTTTCACAAGCAGATTTACAGCTTCTTTTACTAAATCTTCTGTGTTTTTTTCTCCATTTTCTTCTGCATTGCGCACACACTCTACTAAATTAGAACTAACCACAACACCAATTGTCCGATCAATAGCAGCACGTGTTGCAGATAGCTGAGTTATAACATCCTTACAGTCTTTGTTTTCTTCCATCATCCTTAAAATTCCTCTAAGTTGGCCTTCTATACGTTTTACTCTATTTTTCATTTGCTCATTGTACTCCATGTGATTACCCTCCTTAACAAATAATTACTTTTTAACTTGTCTCCTATAGTTACCTATGTTCTCCCATTTCATACTCATCGAAAAGGATGTATCCGACTATCTTGAAACCTTTTTGGCGTAATAAACGAACTCCTACATTCTTTTCCAAGCGATTCGAAGCTACTACAATCAGATCGCTTTTTGATATATCTGTGTAATGCCTATTTATATAAGAAACTGGAATGTTAATCGCACCTTGTATAGGGCTTTTATAAGAAACATTATAATCTCTTATATCTACAACATTCAACATACTTAATTCAATATCTTTTTTATTTATTTGTGGAACCCCAATTATTGGGATATTCCTTCTAAAGATAAAGTAACCAATAATGATAAAACTTAAAATAACAATAGTCATATGAATCTTTCCTCCTAAATGAAAGAGGCAGGAATAACTGACAAAATCTATATTATACCCCAATAGGTATTTTGTCAACACTCCTTTTTGTTTTTTATTACTCAATCACCGGACATCTTCTTACTCAAGAGCACAAGCATTTGCAAACCTTGATAATATCAAATAAGTATAATTGCTGTTACTACCTCCTATTATTTTAACTTTTGGATTTCAATCCATTGAGTTTTTTTAACTACTCATTTATAATACCAAGTATTACAATATGATTTTAAGGTTATTGTGGAGGTGCCATTATGCGTTTATTTAAAACTTTATTTAGCGAAAAGTGCCCTGAATGTCAGAAAACTTTAGTAACGGATAAAACAGCTTTTATGAATTCAATAGTAAAAAAGTCTTGTCCTGATAATCATTATCAAAAAGAATATCATCCAGCTCTTGAAACGTATGTTGAAAGCAATCATGTTTCTTAAAAAATATTAAAATGGCAGGAATCATAAATTTTATGGGAACTAAGACTATATCCTCCAACAAAGAATGAGTATACAAAAACATTAGCTATTAATTATATTCCCCAATACCTTACTGTTAACTTTGACAGATGATTTTGCGAAAGATAAAAAGCATGACTCCAAAAATAGGAGGCATGCTTTTAAAAGTATTTTTGATTAAATAGAAGTTAAATGCTTCCCTTTAATTTTTCTTCATTTTTTTCAATCCAAAATTTAATCACTTTTTCCTCTTGTTTTGTTTTTAAAAGGATATGTCCGGCATTTTTTGACCATGCAGGCAGATCATTTAATGCACCTTTATCTGTCACATGGATTTCTAATATTTGACCGCTATCCAACTGCTCAATCGCTTTTTTTAGTTTTACAATCGGCATTGGGCAAGATAAACCAGTAACATCAACAACAGCATTCACCGGTATTTCATCAATATCTTCTGATTCCTCAAGTTGATTTGTTTTCGTTTCAATCGTTTTGTTTATAACGCTTTTAAATACAGAGGAATACGTTTTAAAACCTCCATCAACATTTTTAACAGTATATCCACTATTTTTTAATATCCTGCTTGCCAGATATCCCCTTAATCCAACTTGACAACTGACATATATCGTTTGTTCTTTTGGAAGACTATCTAATCGGTTCCTTAATTCATCTAACGGAATATTCAAGGAACCTTTAATATATCCAAATTCCCGTTCCATTGGCTCGCGAACGTCAATCAATAACCCTCCATCTTTAACAATCTCATCGATTTCATGCCACTGAACCATTTCTAATTCACCTTCCATTATGTTAGAAGCTACATAGCCAGCCATATTAACAGGGTCTTTTGCTGAAGAATATGGGGGAGCATAAGATAATTCTAAATTAGTCAAATCATTCACCTTTAATCCACCTTTTATTGCTGTTGCAATTACGTCAATCCGTTTATCAACACCATCTGCTCCTATAGCTTGTGCACCAAATATTTTTCCTGTTTCTTTATCAAAGATTAATTTTAAAGCAATTGGTGCTGCTCCTGGGTAATACCCTGCATGAGAACTTGGATGAATATGAACAACTTCATATGAAACTCCTAAGCTTTTTAGCGTCTTTTCATTATTGCCAGTAGTCGCAACTGTTAAATCAAATACTTTAACAATGGAAGTTCCCAATGTGCCATGATACTTCTCCTTTTTCCCCATCATGTTATTTGCCGCAATTCTGCCTTGTCGGTTAGCCGGTCCTGCAAGTGGAATCATAGCTTTTTTCCCGCTAATATAATCCACCACCTCAACTGCATCCCCGACAGCATAAATATCCTCATTAGAAGTCTGAAGGTATTCATTTACAACAATTCCTCCACGCTCTCCTAGTTCAAGTCCTGCTACCTTAGCTAATTCATTTTCCGGTTTAACACCTATAGAAAGAATGGTCATATCGGTTTCTATTTCTGTTCCATCAGAGAGAATAACTTTTTTTCCCTTATTAGCAAATGCTTGGACCCCGTTTTCTAATATTAGATTCACACCTTTTTCTTTTATATTTCCGTGTAAAATACTAGCCATTTCAAAATCAATTGGAGCCATAATTTGCTTTGCCATTTCAATAATCGTTACTTCTATTCCTCTTTCCAACAAGTTTTCAGCCATTTCAATTCCAATAAATCCTCCGCCAATTACTATCGCCTTTTTAGGTTGGTTGGTATCAACATATTTTTTTATTTTATCTGTATCTGGAATATTTCTTAATGTAAATAATACCTCATTTTCACTTAATCCTGGAATTGGTGGGACGATTGGTTTAGCCCCTGGTGACAATAATAACTTGTCATAGGATTCCTCATACTCTTTCCCTGATTGTAAATTCTTAATTGTGACTTTTTTATTTTTGGGATTAATGCTTAATACTTCACTAAAATTCCGAATGTCCAGATTAAATCGATTCGACATTCCTTTAACGGTCTGGACTAATAATTTGCTTCTGTCTTTGATTGTTTCTCCAATGTAATAAGGCAGTCCGCAATTAGCAAATGAAATATATTCTCCCCTTTCTATAAGAACAATTTCTACATCTTCACTTATTCTTCTTAACCTTGCTGTAGCTGTTGCTCCACCTGCAACTCCACCTACTATAATGAGTTTCTGTGACATGTTATTCCCTCCAACTATTTTTAATTTAATTCCAATCAATACCCTTGAATATACCCCGATAGGTTTATACCTGTATGGGTATTATAAAATATAAATTAATTTTGTGAAGGTTATTTGAGTTTATTTCACAATATCTTCACAATTAAATACTTATAATATTGTAAAAATATTCCATCCAATCATTTTTTTAAGCGCATTTCTTCTAAAAGACTGTTTTTTCAATAGAAAAAAAGAATTAGTTGGAAAATAGAGCAGCCGAATACACGTAGACTCCCTACTGTGGGATTAGCGAGGACAGTCTGAGACTCTGCAGGAGCTTGAGTGAGACAACTGAAAAACCGATGATTAATCCTAAAAATCATCGGTAAATCTCTTTTCTAGTTTTTTGAGTATTACATCCATATATTCCCATATGCGAAAGGGATATTTATCTGCCCCACGGAAAAGCGAAGTATTCCGGCTGAGGGCGATAGCAACAAACTTTACGAAAAAAGCCTATTAAAAAAGTTTAAATTCAATGTGCGGAATAACATTAGACCTGATCTAATTACATGGAAACAGGTCTTGAATCATATAGTTTTTCAAGGATTAAAGAAACTTATTAACTCAACTCTTCAACTTTATATACTTTTATTAATACAGCTAATTAAACGGACCTCAATATCTTGTGCAAGTTTTTTGATTTCTTCATTATTTGCTAAGTTAATTAAAGCTGTTGGTCTCGGCATGCCAATTTTAGTTTTTCCCTGGTCGGTATAAACAATCATTTTACATGGCAAGAAATAACCAACTAACAAATTCTCCTTTAACACTCTTTGTGCTTCATGTGGGTTACAAACCTCTAAAACTTTATAGTCAGATTCAAACTCTAGTCCTTTCTCTTGAAGTTTATCTTTTATATCAAACATCCATAATACACCAAACTTTTCTTCTTTTAAATTTTCTTCCAAGCTATAGATTGCCTCACTAATATTTTTACTGGTTTCTACAGTATAATCAAACATTTGTCACACTCCTTAACTTTTAGTATTTATAATGGTGGTGAAATATATATCAGGATATTTTTTAAAATTACTAAAGGCAGAAAAGAAAATATACCCTTATTATCAATACCCAGACTTTTATTAAATAAAAGTGAAAAAAACAATCCACAGATAAAATTGAGTTGAACACCCAATTCTCTTAGAGACAAACATCTATAGAAGAGCGATGTCATAATATGATACAAACAAATTATAGGAGGTAAATCATGCAACCAGAAATAATCACCGGTCTTGATGGTGTAATGTATAAAGGTTATCCCTTTATTAAACATGGACCTTGGAATCAGCTTTTACATTGCCCTGGGAATTCATGTCACGTTCACTATGGGCATGGAACATATCACATTAAACAACTTCCATCTGATCCACATGCATACTATCATTATCTAGGACCACTTGTTCCAAATGTTACCGGCCTTACAACAGCTTTTCATGCTCATTCTAGGGAAAATATTGTGACTTTAATAGAAAAGGCAATAGATGGTGAATATTCAGCCATTTCATGTTATCAGCATTTAATTAATTTAGCTTCTACTCAATATATAAAAGATAAAATCAACGAAATCAGAAAAGATGAAATAAGACATTTTAATAGCTTTTCAAATTTATATACACAATTAACAGGTGAAAAATATAAACCAAAAATTAGTGAAGAATGCCCAAAGAAATATAAACAAGGATTAGATTTTGCGTTTAAAGATGAACAAGAAACAGTCGATTTTTATTTAGAAATTGTATCTAAAACAGATAATCCAAAAATTAAAGAAGAGTTTCAAAGAGCAGCACATGATGAACAAAATCATGCAGTTTGGTTCTTATATTTCTTGAAATAAGTTTTTAATTCTAGGTACCAACCTAGTTTTTTTATAAAATTTATTTAAGACTGTGCCTAATGGTCTTATACAAGAAAGAGCATTAATCTTACTCGAGTCAATACTCAGGGTAGTTTAAGTATAATTTCCACAATGTAGTCCTATAAATCCATCAGATTACAGAAATAGTAATCTCAAGACTGCATAAAAAAAGGTTGTACAATTTTTAATCTAATAAAATAAGCGTTAACTCTTATTTGTATGAGTAAAATGTTTGTGGGAGAATAAATATCCTTTTTGTCTAGTTGGGGGACTCGTCCCCCAACTAGACAAAAAGGCCACCAAGCGAG
>NZ_JBQHVO010000027.1:0-58228 GCF_052064465.1 Niallia sp. HCP3S3_B10
CCTGAAAGATGATCAGGTTGATAGGTCAGAGGTGGAAGCGTGGCGACATGTGGAGCTGACTGATACTAATAGATCGAGGACTTAACTAAAACGAAAAGCGGAAACGCCTGTTTATCGGCGTACAAACTGGAAGAGCGTCGACTGAGATAAAGGAAACACGATGAACGCAAGTGAATCGATGTTGACTTATCGTAGGGAGATGATCGGAAGTTTGCTAGGCGATAGGCGTTGGAGCTGGACAATAATGATTACTTGGCAAAATGGTTTACTTCTAAATGATTTAGTTTTGAGAGAATAATTCTCTAAATAAATAAGTCTGGTGGCGATAGCGAGAAGGTCACACCCGTTCCCATACCGAACACGGAAGTTAAGCTTCTAAAGCGCCGATGGTAGTTGGGGGTTCTCCCCCTGTGAGAGTAGGACGTCGCCAGGCACGAATAAAACAAGCATCTACTTTGGTGGATGCTTGTTTTTTTATAGTTTACTAATTATTAGATAGATTATTCATCCAAAGATTAGGCTTGGCGTCTTTCTTGTAAAATCCGTGCTTTTCCCATTTGATAAACAAAAAATTGATATTTTGGATCACTTGTTTTGGTGTTGACGATTTCTCTCTCGCAGTCCATACATATAAAAGATTGAAAGAGATGAATTCCTTCTAATTTATTATTTTCACATATAAGACATTTTTCCCCTTTAATTGATTGGGTATGATATTTCCCCATTTTTTCTCCACCTCCATAGAAACTATTTTAACCATTTTAGTAATCATTTATACATTGACTCTCAAAGTCTATCAATCACTTATTTACTTCGTTCTAGCAAGTTTAAAGCTAGGCAATGATAAGATAGTCAAAAAAGTGATACTATAAATAGAGAGAAAAAAGAAAAGAGGAGTACTATTGCAAGAAAAAACACCATTATATTCTAAACTCTTACAGTTTCAGTCGGAAAATAATATATCTTTTCATGTGCCAGGCCATAAGAATGGAGAATTGATTTCTTATAATGACGAGGAATGGAGAAGACAATTATGGAAATTTGATGTTACGGAGCTTAATGACCTAGATGATTTACATGCTCCTATGGGCGTTATTGGTGATGCAGAGAAACTATTAACAGATCTTTATGGAGTGAAAAAAAGCTATTTTCTTGTAAATGGAAGTACTGTTGGGAATTTAGCTATGATACTTGCCTCTTTAAAAGAAGGAGATAAAGTATTTGTTCAAAGGAATAGTCATAAATCAGTAATGAATGGAATAAAGCTTGCTAAAGCAAAACCGATTTTTCTAAGTCCCGATTATGAGGAAGAATGGAAGGTGGAAACAGTCCTTTCAGAAAGAACCGTAAAGCAAGCGATTGCTCAATTTCCTGAAGTGAAAACACTTATCCTAACGTCTCCTAATTATTATGGTATGATTGGAAATTTAGAAGAAATCATTCAATTAGCCCATGCTAACGGAATTTGTGTTTTAGTTGATGAAGCCCATGGTGCTCATTTTATAGGAAATGATAAATTTCCACCATCAGCTGTTCAATTGGGGGCTGATCTAGTTGTTCAGTCCGCACATAAAACACTTCCTGCCTTAACCATGGGAGCATACTTACACTATAATACTGATTTTATAGAGGAGCATGAAGTAAAATATTATCTGGAGATATTGCAGTCCAGTAGCCCCTCTTACTTAATCATGGCTTCCTTAGATAAGGCTAGACACTATTTAGCAACATACAGTGAGGAGGATTGGGATTACCTGCAAAATACTATTAGTCTGTTTCGTAGTGAGCTAGCAAAGGTTTCACAGCTAAAAGTGTTAGGTTATCCTTATATAGGGGATCCCTTAAAAATTACTATTCAATCGACAGTAGATAAAACTGGTTTTATTCTTCAAAAACAATTAGAAAAAGAGGGGATTTATACAGAATTAGCTGATTCTAATAATGTACTATTTGTTTTTCCATTGCTAAAAAAAGAAATAGCATTTCCTCTTAATGAGATTATTACTAAAGTAAGAAAGGCATTGTCTGAGAACCTATCTGAGATTCCCTATGAAAGAAAAGTGTCAGCATCTATAAAAAAAGGGCAGGATATAGTAGAATTAAAACTTGGTGAAACAGAGCAAGCTTTACGAAATAAAAGAGAAATATCATTAAATGATGCCCATCATGCTATTTGTGCAGAAACAATTATTCCGTATCCACCAGGAATCCCTATTCTAATGCCTGGTGAGGAAATAACGATGTATCATATCAATCAAATAAAGAACTTATTAAAAGATGGAGCGAGATTCCAAGGAAGCCCATCTATTTATGAAAATAAAATTACAATTTTCGAGAAATGACAGCTTTAGGAGGACAATACGGTGACAAAAGGGCTCTTTATTACATTAGAAGGACCAGAGGGAGCAGGGAAAACAACGATTATTGATATGTTGTTAAACTATTACCAGGAGCAAGAGAAGCAGATTATTAAGACGCGAGAACCAGGTGGAATCCCTATTTCTGAAAAAATTAGAAGTATTATATTAGATCCCAAGCATACTGAAATGGATGCTAGAACAGAAGCTTTACTTTATGCAGCTGCAAGAAGACAGCATTTAGTAGAGAAAGTAATACCAGCTTTAAACAGTGGAGCAATTATTCTATGTGATCGTTTTATTGATAGCTCTTTGGCATATCAGGGGTTTGCTAGAGGAATTGACATGGATGAAATTTGGGAGATTAATCAATTTGCTATTGGAGATGTGATGCCGGAGCTAACGATTTATTTTGATCTTGACCCACGAGTTGGTTTAGCGAGAATTAACACTACTAGTGATAGGGAGATCAATCGTCTAGACTTAGAAAAAATAGAATTTCATGAATTGGTCCAAGAGGGCTATTATAAGGTGATAGAGAAATTTCCAGAAAGAATTGTTAAAGTGGATGCATCTAAGCCTTTAGAGCAGGTATTTCAAGATACGGTAGAGATTATTAATCAATTTCTGAAATAGTATGGGTACCTTTAAACAAAATATTCATGTAAATCTATTACTTCTAAAGAATGAGTGCTGACAATGCGCCTGAGGAATTATTTTTCCTTTCAGCTGTTTGTTTTTGCATTTATTGCTATAATAGGAACAAGTTATAAAATCATTCGGAAACTATAATAAGGGGCGGGATAAAAATGAAATTAATTCTAACAGTCATTCAAGATAAAGATAGCAATAAATTGCTTAATGCACTTGTTGAAAATAATTTTAGAGCGACAAAGCTTGCGAGTACGGGCGGATTTTTGAAATCTGGAAATACCACCTTTATGATAGGAACGGAAGATATACGTGTGGAAAAGGCTTTGCAAATTATTAAAGATAATTGTCAATCAAGAGATCAATTAGTAGCTCCTGTTTCGCCCATGGGAGGGAATGCAGACTCTTACGTTCCTTATCCAGTGGAAGTGGAAGTGGGAGGAGCAACTGTTTTTGTATTACCTGTTGAGCAATTTAAGCAATTTTAAATCATACATCGGTTAGCTTCGAGTTGCCGATGTACTTTCATGCTTAATGGATAATGGTAGTCTATGCTATCCAGTAAGAAGTAGAACGTTCTTCAGGAGGAAGAATATGAAGATAAATAAAGACATTCGAATTAAGCCTGAAGGGACTAAAATAGAAACAAAAGGTAGTCTAGGTGGTTCGAAATTTCAAGGATATGTCCAACAACAAAACGAGAAATTGAAGATCGAACAGCTTCAGACATTAATGAAAAACATTGATGATATTGGTAACAGGTTGGGGAGATCTCAAAATCTAAAGGATTTGACTAAGTATAAATCCCTTGTAAAACAGTTTGTAAAGGAAGCTGTTGAATATGGGATGGAAGTGAAAAAAGATAATTCTTGGGATCAGTTTGGTCAGGGTAGAGATTTAAGTATTATACATGTCATAGATGATAAATTAGTTGAACTGACAGAAGAAGTAATAGCAAAAGAGAAAAACAGTTTAAATATTTTGGATAAAATTGGTGAAATCAAAGGTTTGCTGATTAATATATATACGTAATGGAGTGATTGTCTTGACAAGAACATGGGAACAGCTTGAACAGACACAGCCCATTGTTTTAAAGATGCTGAAAAACAGCTTAAAAAAAGAACGACTAGCACATGCTTACCTTTTTGAGGGAATGAAAGGTACGGGGAAAAGGGAAATAAGTCTTGTTCTCACAAAGAGTATTTTATGTGAAAATAGTATAAAAGGATATGTTCCATGTGAAACATGTTCTAATTGCAAGAGGATAAATAATGGAAATCATCCAGACGTTCACTTGCTTGAACCAGATGGATTATCAATAAAAAAACATCAGATACAAAGCCTGCAAGAAGAATTTTCAAAAACTGGGGTGGAGTCAAATCAAAAGGTTTACATTCTTGTTCACGCAGATAAAATGACCACCAATGCAGCTAATAGTTTGTTGAAATTTTTGGAAGAACCTAATGCAGAAACAACTGCCATTCTATTAACGGAACAAATTCAGCAAATATTGCCGACTATTTTATCTCGATGCCAAACACTTTCCTTTAAACCATTATCCCCAAATGAAATGGCAAAAGAACTAGTAAGAAATGGAATTAAACCAAATGAAGCCCCTTTGCTTGCGCAGATTACCAATAGTTTTGAAGAAGCATTGACTCTAAGTACAGATGAATGGTTTGTACAAGCACAAAAAATAGTGGTAAAATTATATGAGGTTCTGAATAGAACCCCATTAGAAGCATTAGTGGCTCTTCAAAGAGACTGGTTTTCACATTTTAAAGAAAAAGATCAGTTTGATAGAGGGCTCGATTTATTATTGCTACTATATAAAGATTTATTATATATACAGCTTGGCAAGCACGATCAGATTGTATACGTTGGCGAGAAAGAACGTCTAGAGGCATATGCCTTAAGAACTTCTAATAGGCGCTTAACGGAACAAATGACAGCTATTTTTGAAGCAAAGCGAAAGCTGCAAGGGAATATGAATCCACAGTTATTGATGGAGCAGCTGGTGCTAAAGCTGCAGGAGGGATCTTCAGTTGTATGATGTCGTAGGAATCCGCTTTAAAAAAGCTGGAAAAATATATTATTTTGATCCAAATGAATTAATTATCCAAAAGGGAGACTTTGTCATCGTTGAAACTGTTCGGGGTGTAGAATTCGGGAGAGTAGTAATTGGCCCGAAAAAAGTAGATGAAAATGACGTTGTTTTACCTTTAAAGAAAGTATTAAGAATTGCGGATCAGAAAGATCAAATGATTGTAGAGGAAAATAAATTCGCAGCCAAAGAAGCATATGATGTTTGCTGTGAGAAAGTGACGCTACATGAATTAGAGATGAAATTGGTTGATGTAGAATATACATTTGACCGTAATAAAATCATTTTTTATTTTACCGCAGATGGTCGAGTAGATTTTAGGGAATTAGTAAAAGATTTAGCATCCATTTTTAGAACTAGAATTGAGCTTCGTCAGATTGGGGTTAGAGATGAGGCGAAAATGTTAGGTGGCATTGGTCCTTGTGGAAGGATGCTTTGCTGTTCAACTTTCTTAGGGGATTTTGAACCAGTATCTATTAAGATGGCAAAAGATCAAAACCTTTCCTTAAATCCAACAAAAATTTCTGGATTATGTGGACGATTAATGTGTTGTTTAAAATATGAAAATGATGATTATGAAGCTGCAAAAGAACTTTTACCTGACTTAGGTGACTGGATTAATACACCGGATGGAAAGGGAAAAGTTGTTGGTTTAAATATTTTAGAACGTGTACTCCAAGTGGAAATTTCTGAACAAGAACGAGTGCTTGAATATACATTAGATGAAATACTGCAAGAAGATGCTGTTTCAGTTCAATCCACAGATTAATGAGGTGGAAGAGTGGATAAAAAAGAAGTTTTTGAATCAGTAATAAATATGGAAAGTCAAATTGGTAATTTATATAAGCAATTAGGTGATCTTAAACAGCATGTAGCTGAACTTATTGAAGAAAATAATAGGTTGAAGCTAGAAAATGAGAATCTAAGGAAGCATTTAGAGGATATACCAAGAGAGAAAGAATCAAGACAGGATAATCAGAAAAAAAGAAACGCAAAACAAAGTAAGATGATAGAGGAAAAAAACATTGATATAGGGGAAGGATATGATAACCTCGCAAGATTGTATCAAGAAGGTTTCCATATTTGTAATCTTCATTTTGGGAGTCCCCGAAAAGATGGTGATTGTCTATTTTGTTTGTCGTTTCTTAATAAAAAATAAGGATGTCTCAAAGAAAATAATCCCAGTGAAAATAAGCAATACAACCAATTGTATTGGATGGGATGACTCTTTCTTCTTGAGACATCTCTTTTTCTATGTAGGTAATAAATAAATGGAGGTTAAAGGTAGTGGTACCATTAATTGGAGATGAAAGATTAGATTATTTATTGGATGAACGTTTAAGGATTATCCAAAGTCCATCCGTATTTTCATTCTCGTTAGATGCAGTATTATTAGCTGATTTTGTAGGTATTCCCTTAAAAAAAGGGAAGATAGTCGATTTATGTAGTGGCAATGGGGTTATTCCACTTTTTTTATCACTTCGTACACAGGGAGAAATCATAGGAGTCGAGATACAGGAACGATTATATGATATGGCGAATCGAAGTATACAGTATAATCAGTTAGAAGAGAAAATTAAAATGATTCATGGTGATATTAAGAATGCCCCTAGCTTCCTTGGATCGGAGAAGTATGATGCAGTTACGTGTAATCCCCCTTACTTTAAGAAGACTAATTCTATAGAAGAGATTAATATAAATGAGCATCTTGCTATTGCGAGGCATGAACTCCTCTGTACGTTGGAGGACTCCATTAGTGTAGCTAGCCAATTAGTTAAACAAGGTGGAAAAGTGGCTTTTGTCCATAGACCAGGAAGATTATTAGATATCATTACATTAATGCGAGCAAATCGATTGGAGCCAAAGCGTATACGATTCGTTTATCCAAAAGCAGGGAAGGAAGCGAATATTTTGCTAGTCGAAGCGATAAAAGATGGCAAACCGGACTTAAAAGTTTTACCTCCGTTATTTGTTTATAAAGATGGCAACAATTATACAGAGGAAATGAGTAAAATTTTATATGGAAAGTAAGAAGCATTATTTCTATGTACTAATTTGTAATGATGGAAGCTATTATGCAGGCTATACAAATGATCTTCAAAAGCGTTTGAATACACATAATGCCGGAAAAGGGGCAAAATATACTAGAGGGCGTTTGCCAGTAGCGATTATTTATCAGGAGGAATTCCAAACAAAACAGGAAGCCATGCAACAAGAGTATGCCTTTAAACAATTAGGGAGAAAGAAAAAAGAGCAGTTTCTAAAGAAGGAGCTTGGTGAAGGAAATGAAGCAACAAAAAAGCTATAAAGAAAAAAGAGGATCTCTGTATCTAGTCCCTACTCCTATTGGGAATTTAGAAGATATGAGTTTTCGTGCAATCAGGATTCTGAAAGAGGCAGATGTTATTGCTGCCGAAGATACACGTAATACAAAAAAGCTTTGTAACTATTTTGAAATCACTACACCTGTGGTTAGTTATCATGAGCATAATAAAGAGACGAGTGGCCAGAAGCTAATACAAGCTTTAAAAGAAGAAAAAGTTATTGCCTTAGTAAGTGATGCAGGGATGCCAACTATTGCAGATCCAGGATATGAACTAGTTATAGATGCGATTGCTCAAGAAATTCCAGTTATTCCACTTCCAGGAGCCAATGCGGCATTAACAGCACTTATTGCTTCAGGTCTTCCGACACATCCCTTTTATTTTTATGGATTTCTTAATCGACAAAAAAAGGAGAAGAAAAAAGAATTACTTTTCCTTAAGACTATTCCAGGTACGATTCTTTTATATGAATCTCCACACCGTTTAAAAGAAACTTTAACTTTAATAATGGATATACTTGGTAATAGAAAGATCACTTTATGCAGAGAATTGACCAAGCTATATGAAGAATTTATTCGTGGTACAGTAGAGGAAGCAATTGCATGGTCGCAATCAGAAGAAATTAGAGGAGAATTTTGTTTAGTAATTGAGCAGGGTGAATTCCAAAAAGAAGAAGAAAATAATTGGTGGGACGAATTGACCGTTGTACAACAAGTGAATCATTATGTTCAAAAAGAAGGAATTACAGTAAAAGAAGCAATTAAAAAGACAGCATTAGATAGAGGAATGCAAAAAAGAGACGTCTACCAAGAATATCATATTGAATAAGAAAAGAGCTGCCGTCATAAAAGTGAACATAAAATAACATGGTGTTCACCTTTAATAAGGCAGCCCTTTGTTTATAAAAAAAGAATGAATAGGTTCTAGTTACTTCAAGGAGCTTCTAATCCAATAAAAAGATGGATGGATAAATACTAGTTGAAAAAGTACCTACACATTTCTTATTTTATTCTTATTTAGAAACTTCAAAGTTACTTTTAATTTCTTGGATTAATTGCTCTGCACCTTCACGGCTAAGGATTAATTTACCGCCA
Organism: Niallia sp. HCP3S3_B10; assembly: GCF_052064465.1. NCBI lineage: Bacteria > Bacillati > Bacillota > Bacilli > Caryophanales > Bacillaceae > Niallia > Niallia sp. HCP3S3_B10. Next base: position 8,531 of record NZ_JBQHVO010000027.1, read on the forward strand.
GCTAAAGAAAGGTTGTCATCTGAAACTTCTCCAGTAACTTGGCAAGTCATGTTTGGCTTATATTTTTTTAAGATGATTTTTTCATCATCTACATAAATTTCTAGAGCATCTTTTTCAGCAATACCTAATGTACGTCTTAATTCGATTGGAATAACTACACGACCTAATTCATCAACTTTACGAACAATACCTGTAGATTTCATTTATTTTCTCCTCCCAAAAAGTGAATATTTATATTTTTTTCGCTAATTTTCGACAAATTTCTTTGTATGTCATTATAATACCAGCCATTCCCATAAACGTCAATTATTTATTTTCAAATTATTGTATTTTAAAAAGCCTTGTTATATTAGGCTTTTGCGAGAAGTAGTCAGATACTTACCTAGTTAGTGGGATAAATTAGTATATTTTAATAGTATTATTTATGTTCTTTTTTCGACAAAAACCAACATTTTTATTTCTTTTCCAACAGGCTTTAAAATGTCTGTTGCATAAACTAGTAATTTTAGGTATATTTTGATGGGATAAAAGGAAAAAATGGCAATGATTATGCGGTTTATACGAATGTTCTTATACTTTTTTGTTTCGATAAAAAAGAAGAATGGTTACAATAGTAATATCGGTTATTTTTATTTTACTAAAGGTACATATGTATACATATATATAGGAGGGAACTAAGTGAAGGATCAAGAAAAATCTTTTTATATTACTACGCCAATTTATTATCCAAGTGGTAATTTACATATTGGACATGCTTACACAACAGTTGCTGGAGATGCAATGGCTCGTTATAAAAGAATGCGAGGCTATGAAGTTCGTTATTTAACCGGAACGGATGAACATGGACAAAAAATCCAACGAAAAGCAGAAGAAGCAGGAATTACGCCTATTCAATATGTAGATGAAATTGTTGCAGGAATTAAAGAACTATGGGGTAAACTGGATATTTCTTACGATGATTTTATTCGTACTACAGAAAAAAGACATACAGATATTGTGGAAAAAATGTTTAAGAAGCTAGTGGATCAAGGAGATATTTATTTAGACGAGTATCAAGGCTGGTATTCTGTTTCTGATGAAACATATTATACAGAGCTTCAACTAGTTGATCCTATCCATGATGAAAATGGAAAAGTAATTGGAGGTAAAAGCCCTGATAGTGGTCATGCTGTTGAATTAGTGAAAGAAGAATCTTATTTCTTTAGAATGGGAAAATATGCTGATCGTTTATTAGCGTTTTATGAGGAAAATCCAGCATTTATTCAACCAGAATCTCGTAAGAATGAGATGATTAATAACTTTATTAAACCTGGATTAGAAGACTTGGCTGTTTCAAGAACTACATTTGATTGGGGAATTAAAGTTCCAGGAGATCCGAAGCATGTTGTTTATGTGTGGATTGATGCACTTTCCAATTATATTACCGCACTAGGATATGGTTCTGATGATGAGACATTATATAAGAAGTTCTGGCCAGCAAATGTCCATTTAGTAGGGAAAGAAATTGTACGTTTCCATACAATTTATTGGCCAATTATGTTAATGGCATTAGACCTTCCATTGCCGAAGAAGGTTTTTGCACATGGTTGGATCCTTATGAAGGATGGCAAAATGTCTAAATCAAAGGGCAATGTGGTTAATCCTGTTACATTAATTGATCGTTATGGTTTAGATGCCCTTCGTTATTATTTACTAAGAGAAGTTCCGTTTGGTTCTGATGGTGTATTTACTCCTGAAGCATTTGTAGAAAGAGTGAATTTTGACTTAGCCAATGATTTAGGTAATTTATTAAATCGTACAGTGGCGATGATTAATAAGTACTTTAATGGAGAAATACCTACTTATAAAAATTCGGAAGGACCGTTTGAACAATCTCTTGTTGCGGCACATAGAGAAACAGTGGAAAAATATGCAGAGCATATGGATAATATGGAGTTCTCTGTTGTATTAACAACATTATGGCAATTAATTAGCAGAAATAATAAATATATTGATGAAACACAACCATGGGTGTTGGCAAAAGAAGAAAGAACAGAAGAATTAGCAATTGTTATGAACCATTTAGCGGAATCTTTAAGAAGAATCGCTATTTTACTAAAACCTTTCTTAACAAGAACTCCTGACAAGATTTTTAAACAATTAAATATACAGGACGTTTCTTTGCACACTTGGGATAGCCTAGAACGTTTTGGGGTCATACCTGCAGGTACTATAGTTGAGAAGGGAGATCCTATTTTCCCTAGGTTAGATATCCAAGAAGAGGTGGAATTTATCAAGGAAGAGATGAAGGGACCTCAAAAGGAAGAAGAGAAGAAACCAGAAGTCCAAGAAGTTCCAGAAGTAGATGAAATCACGATAGATGACTTTATGAAAGTGGACTTACGTGTTGCACAAGTTCTTGAAGCAGAACCAGTGAAAAAAGCAGACAAGTTATTGAAGCTACAATTAGATTTAGGTTATGAGAAACGACAAGTAGTTTCTGGTATTGCTAAATATTATTCTCCAGAAGACTTAGTTGGACGAAAAGTTATTTGTGTAACAAATTTAAAACCGGTTAAATTAAGAGGAGAGCTTTCACAAGGTATGATTTTAGCTGGAAGTCATGATGGTGAACTGTCTCTTGCGACAATTGCAGAAGCTTTACCATTGGGTTCAAAAGTAAAATAAAAACAAATCAATGAAAAAACATGGAGATGTTCCTAAAGAGGAATCGCCTTTCTTAAAAAGGTGAGGAAAACAATGGGTTAAACATCTCTATGTTTTTTCTTCTTACAGTATGAAAAAAAGAGGAATCAACATAAGCAATAAGCGATTGTAAGTATATCTAACAAAAGATGGAGGGAAGATTTTCATGTTATTTGATACCCATACACATATTAACGCAGATGAGTTTCAAGAGGATTTAGAAGAAGTTATAGAACGGGCAATGGATGCTGGGATGGAAAAGATGGTAGTTGTTGGATTTGATAGACCTACCATCACAAGAGCGATGGAGCTTATTGAGCAATATGAATTTGTTTATGCAAGTATAGGATGGCACCCAGTAGATGCAATTGATATGAAAGAAGAAGACTTAGTTTGGATTGAAGAGTTAGCTAAGCATCCAAAAGTAATTGCAATTGGAGAAATGGGATTAGATTATCATTGGGATAAATCGCCAAAGGAAATTCAAAAAGAGGTATTCAGAAAACAAATTCAACTAGCAAAAAAAGTAAAACTTCCAATAATTATTCATAATCGTGAAGCAACAGCTGATATTGTAGAAATTTTAAAAGAGGAAGATGCGAAAGAAGTTGGAGGGATTATGCACTGTTATGGTGGGAGTGTAGAAACTGCACTAGAATGCATAAATATGAATTTCTATATCTCGCTAGGTGGAACGGTGACTTTCAAAAATGCCCGGAAACCAAAAGAGGTTGCAGAAGCAGTTTCACTAGATCATTTATTAATTGAAACAGACTGTCCATATTTAGCGCCGACACCGTTTAGGGGTAAAAGAAATGAACCGAGTTATGTAAAATTAGTGGCAGAGGAAATTGCTGCGATTAAAGGGATTTCTTATGAAGAGGTGGCTAGAAAAACAACAGAAAATGCAAAAAAATTATTCGGCATAAACTGATAAAGATTTTTGTCGAATAACGAAAAAGTTTGTCTGAAATTCACCTTATTTTTAATCATTCTACATCGCTTTCTTTTCTCATAGACTAATTATGTCGAGATTTCTTTCTTTCCTTTCGCTTGTTTTTTTTGCATAATAAGAAATACGTTCAAAGATTCTTAAGGGTTGACAGCAGACATGATACTCTATATAATCACTCCGAGAGAAAAGGAGGCGTTTTTCATCGTAATCCAAAACATGAAAAACCTGTTTTCGAAATCTTTGAGCAGGAAAAAGGTGTCCATCTTTTTAGCTAGTTTCATCGTTTTTGCAAGTAGCTTAGGCTTTATAATTTATGAAACTACTAAAAATACTGTGGCGCTGACGCTAAATGGTAAAGAACAAATCATCGAGACGCACTCATCTACTATAAAACAAATATTTGATGACTTGGACATTGCTATTGGCTCAAAAGATTATGTGTTTCCCTCGTTAAACACAAAGGTTACAGATAACCTTGAAGTTGTCTGGAAGAAAGCTAAACAGGTTGAATTGCAAAAAGACGACGAGAAGAAAACGGTTTGGACAACAGTAGATACTGTTAAGGAGTTTTTAGAAGAACAAAAAATTTCTTTGAACGAGCATGATCAGATCAATCAGAAAGAAACTAACGCTATAGAACATAATATGGAAGTTGTCGTACATACAGCATTTCCAGTCACACTAGTAGACGCAGGAAAGAAAAAACAAGTATGGTCCACTTCGACTACGGTCGCTGACTTTTTAACACAACATGAGATATCACTTGCTAAATTAGACCGAGTTGAACCAGATCTAAAAGAAAAAGTGAAAGAGGAAACTGTTGTAAATATAAAAAGAATAGAAAAGGTCACCGATGTAGTGGAACAACCGATTAACTTTGCCGTTATTACCCAAAAGGACGATAATCTTCCGGCAGGTACTGAGAAGATACTGAAAAAGGGCACAGAAGGATTAGTCTCTAAAAAGTATGAAGTTACCAAGGAAAATGGCAAAGAGATTTCCCGGAAATTACTCAGTGAAACAACAGTGAAAGAAAAGCAGGACAAAATTGTATCTGTTGGAACAAAAGGCGATGTCATACAACTAGCATCCCGAGGAGAAGAAAGCGGGAAAGAAGTGTACGTCAATTCAACAGCATATACTGCTAGTTGTAATGGATGTTCTGGCCGAACGGCTACTGGAATTGATCTGAAAGCTAATCCAAATGCAAAAGTAATTGCTGTCGACCCAAGTTTTATCCCATTAGGAACAAAGGTTTATGTTGAAGGCTATGGCTATGCTGTTGCAGGTGATACAGGTGGAAGCGTGAAAGGACAGAAAATCGATGTTTTCTTTTCTTCAAAAGCAGAAGCTTACCGTTGGGGTAACAGGCAAGTTATGATAAAAATAATTAATTAGCAATCAATAAATCTAGACACTTTATTACCTATTTAAAGGATAAAAAGATAGCTAATCTGGCAGAGGAATCAATTCCTCTGTCTTTTTCTTTGCTTTTGTTCACATTTTCTCACATAATAACTAGTCACAACAAATCGCCGTTTGTTAAAACATAAATATTAGCTATAATGATAGTGATTATAAATATTTCTCTCTCTGTATATATAGACGTTTCATGTTACAATTATGTTTCATTTTTTTTTCAAATTTTATAAATTATTTTTTGGAGGTTCCATGAAGATTAAAGAAATAATAGTAGTGGAAGGACGCGATGACACAACTGCTATTAAACGAGCAGTTGATGCAGATACTATTGAAACAAACGGTTCAGCAATTAATCAAGAAACATTGGTTAAAATAAAGCTAGCACAAAAAACAAGAGGGGTTATTGTGTTAACCGACCCAGACTATCCTGGTCAAAAGATTCGTCATACGATTGAAAAACATATTCCTGATTGTAAACATGCTTTTATACCAAAGGAGCTTGCAATCCATAAGCATGGTAAAGGTGTTGGGGTGGAACATGCATCAATAGAGGCAATTAGAGAAGCTTTAAAAGATGCTCATCTTATGCAGGAATTGATAACGGAGGAAATTACAAAAGAAGACTTAATAGATGCAGGATTGATTGGTGGTGCAGATTCTAAGGAGCGTAGAGAGCAGTTGGGAAAGCTGCTTAAAATTGGGTATACAAATGGGAAACAGCTTTATAAGAGATTACTGATGTTTCATATTACTAAGGAAGAGTTCGCACAAGCCATGAAGGAAATGCGTCAGGAGGGTAAGGATGTATAAAGATATCGCAACACCAGCAAGAACGAGAGCAATTCTAGATAAGTATGGTTTTTCTTTTAAGAAAAGCTTAGGGCAAAATTTTTTAATTGACACAAACATTTTGAGAAATATTGTAGATCATGCAGAGTTAACAGAAGAATCGGGTGCAATAGAGGTTGGTCCGGGAATTGGGGCATTAACAGAACAGCTTGCTAAGCGAAGTAAAAAGGTTGTTGCATATGAAATCGATCAACGCTTGCTGCCAATTTTAAACGAAACGCTTGAGCCTTATCCACATGCGAAGATTATTCACCAGGACATTTTAAAAGTAAACGTAAAGGAAATGTTAGAAACAGAGTTTAATGATATTCGGGATATTATGCTCGTTGCTAATTTGCCTTATTATGTAACAACACCAATCATTATGAAGATTTTGGAAGAGAAACTTCCTTTAAGAGGCATTGTTGTCATGCTGCAAAAAGAGGTAGCAGAGCGAATATCTGCTAAACCAGGAACGAAGGAATATGGATCTCTTTCAATTGCTATTCAGTACTATACTAAACCAGAAGTAGTGATGATTGTTCCGAAGACAGTCTTTGTTCCTCAACCAAATGTAGATTCTGCTGTAATTCGTTTAACCATTCGAAAAACACCATCTGTTTCGGTAAAAAATGAAGACTTTTTCTTTCAAATAACAAGAGCAAGCTTTGCTCAAAGGAGAAAAACGATTTTAAACAATCTCTCTAGCCAGCTAGAGGGCGGAAAAGAAAAGAAGGGTGAAATAATCGCTGCGCTTGAACAAGCGGGGATTGAGCCTTCTAGACGTGGAGAATCATTGTCTATCGAAGAGTTTGCAAAGTTAAGTGATGTTCTTTATGAAATATTTACTAAATAATGAGTAGAAATAGATGTACAGATGATTTTCTTTTCCCTAAAAGAATGACTGGGGAGAGAAGCTTTCTGTTCATCTTTTTTTGTTGTTGATGAATATAGCCTTTTATGTTTTCGTTCTTCTCTTTCGAATTGCTCACAACTTTCTAGACATATGCATAATTTATCAGAGATAGATTTTGAATACTAATAACCACTCAGAAACGTGTTTGGGTTAATTGGAGTGACGACAGTGGCTGTAAACATCATGGATATCGTCGGAAGAGAATCATATCAATGCGATATGTTATTTCGAATAATTGATATGAAAGAGGTAAATGGTCAAAAAATCGCGATTCTTTATGGGGAGGATTTTCGTCTTATTGCAGATGCTCCATATGAGGATTTAGTGTTAATTAATCAACCGATGCAACGGAAAATTTCACAAAAGGTCCAGTTGATGGAGGAGCAATCTCTCCAATTATTTCGACAAGATGTGAATCTCTTAAGAAGAAAACAGGAGTATCAAGTAACAGAGGCATACAGCAAACCTTCCAACTATTTTCAACTACCAGGCAAAGTGCTGCATATTGATGGCGATCCTAATTATTTAAACAAATGTTTAACTTTATATGAAAAAATTGGAATCCCTGTAAATGGAGTTCATTGCCATGAAAAAGAGATGCCCAGTAAAATAAGCAGTCTTTTGGATTATTATCGTCCAGATATCCTTGTTATAACAGGGCATGATGCCTATTCTAAGGCGTTAGGGGAGAAAAACGATATTAATGCATACCGACATTCAAAATACTTTGTACAGACCGTCAGAGAAGCGAGAAAGAAACTTCCTAATTTAGATCAATTAGTTATTTTTGCTGGTGCCTGTCAATCTCACTTTGAGTCCCTTATCTATGCAGGTGCTAATTTCGCAAGCTCTCCTTCGAGGGTAAATATTCATGCACTTGATCCGGTTTATATTGTTGCAAAGATTAGTTTTACGCCATTTATGGAACGAGTAAATGTTTGGGATGTATTAAGGAATACCTTAACTGGCGAAAAAGGGTTAGGTGGAATAGAAACCAAAGGAGTTCTTCGAACAGGTATGCCATATCATACGAATCAATCAGAAGAAGGGTAAATAAATGGAACACACAGGATGATAATAGCTTAAGCAAGCATAGCAGGACTGCTTAAGCTATCCATCCTGTGTGTTTCTTTGTTGATTCAGTTAAGATTATCATGCATCCTTTTTCCAGCAGTTTAAAAAAATCAAATTTTTCTACATATTTATCTTTACGTCGTGCATACTAATCTTTGTTGAAAAATTGGAGAAAAATAAGAATAAAAAATATTGACAACTTCCAAAAAAGACTGTTATAATTTATGTTTTTATTTGACTCTGTTATGTCAGTGTGATATACTTTACACAGTGAGGTGGACCGAATGGCAAAAACATTATCAGATATAAAAAAGGCTCTTGATTCAAATTTAGGAAAAAGGCTTATGCTGAAGGCAAATGGCGGTCGTCGTAAGACAATTGAGCGTTCTGGCGTGTTGGCAGAGACTTATCCATCTGTGTTTGTAGTGGAGTTAGATCAGGATGAAAATGCATTTGAACGTGTATCATACAGCTATGCAGATGTTTTAACAGAAACGGTTCAAATTACCTTCTTTGAGGATACATCAGGACAAGTTGCTTTAAGCTAACTATATATTGCTTGAAAGCATTAAGCGGCAGTAAACGATTTGTTTGCTGCTTTTTTCATGCAATAAAAATGGAAGCATGGCCATTTTTTAATAAAGTCAGCTGTGAATGTATAAATAAGTATCGCTTCTGGCAACAAATAGATAACATGAAAAACTAATGATAGTTACATACTAAATCTACCGTGGGTGATGAAAGGAGAGATTCACTATGGGTAGACGAAGAGGAATTATGTCTGAAGGATTAAAAGAAGAATTGGCAAAAGAACTTGGTTTCTATGATGTGGTCCAACAAGAGGGCTGGGGCGGTATTCGTGCAAGAGACGCAGGGAATATGGTCAAAAGAGCAATAGAAATTGCAGAACAAAGTCTTCTTACTCAAAATAAAGAGTAACTTCAACATCACTTAACGTCCATCTTTTTTATATTATAATCACAATGGATTTACTCACGGTAACAATAGGATCTATCATTAGCTACTATCTATATTCCAAAATATAGATAGAAAGGATAATGATAGATCCTTTTTTATTCGAAGATGAATGAGTTAATATTACCTATAAAATCATGATAATAATTCAGGAAATCATAATCTCTATTACATGTAATAGACTAATTTGTGGTAAAATCACTATATCGAAATAGAAGATTAGATGAGCATAATGCTTAGATAGGTACGGAATAAGGAAAAGATAGAGTTCGTCTAGCCTACTATTATTACCTCCTTCCAAGGAAAGCTGTTTTCTTTAGTGAGAGGAAAAAAGTAAATGATGAAATTTGTTAAGTGGGTGGAAATATTGAAGCTTTTGGTTAAAGCGCCAGCTAAAATCAATTTGTCATTGGATGTGCTTCGTAAGAGACCTGATGGGTATCATGAAGTAGAAATGATTATGACAACAATTGATTTAGCAGATAGAATTGAGCTAGCACTGCTAGATAGCGATGTAATAAAAATAACTTCTCTTAATAGATTTGTTCCTGATGACCAACGTAATCTTGCTTATCAAGCAGCAAATATATTAAAAGAAAAGTTCCGTGTAAAGAAGGGGGTAGAAATAAAAATAGAAAAGAACATCCCTGTGGCAGCTGGCTTAGCTGGAGGAAGCAGTGATGCGGCGGCAGTATTACGCGGTCTAAATAAGTTATGGGGTTTAGGGCTAACATTAGATGAGTTAGCGATAATTGGGGCTGAAATAGGATCTGATGTGTCTTTCTGTGTCTACGGAGGAACCGCACTTGCAACTGGAAGAGGAGAAATCATTAAGGAATTACCTGCACCTCCAGTTTGTTGGGTTATTTTAGCGAAACCATTTATTGGTGTATCAACAGCTGATATTTATAAAAGACTAGATGTAGAGACAATTGAGCATCCAAATACGGAAAAAATGATTGAGTCAATTTCATCCAAGGATTATGATTTAATGTGTGAGTGTGTAGGGAATGTACTAGAAAATGTCACTTTATCCTTATATCCTGAGGTTGCCCAAATAAAAGAGCAAATTTGTAAGTTTGGGGCAGATACAGTACTTATGAGCGGAAGTGGCCCTACGGTTTTCGGATTAATTCAACATGATTCAAGAATGAACCGTGTTTACAACGGATTAAGAGGATTTTGTGACCAAGTATTTGCAGTTAGAATGATTGGACAGCGACATACTCTTGATTAAATCCGTATAATAATGTAATATTGTCCTTAAATATTCGGATTTTGGGGGTTCTGTTATGAAGTTTCGTCGTAGTGAACGTTTAATAGACATGACGAATTACTTGCTGGAGCATCCTAGGCAATTAGTGTCTCTTTCTTATTTTGCAGAAAAATACAGTTCGGCCAAGTCTTCTATAAGTGAAGATTTGGCTATTATTAAGGAAACTTTTGAGCAAAGAGGAATAGGGACGTTACATACATTGCCAGGAGCTGCTGGTGGAGTAAAGTATCAAGTAAGAGTCAGTGAAGAGGAAGCAAAACCATTTGTTGAGGAGCTTTGCGATTTAATTAAAAGCCCGGAAAGACTATTGCCAGGTGGATACCTATATATGAACGATATATTAGGCAACACGGCTATCGTTCAAAAAGTAGGTAGGCTTTTTGCATCAGCTTTTGCTGATACGGATATAGATGTAGTCATGACAGTAGCAACAAAGGGAATTCCTTTGGCGTATGCAGTAGGGAATTATTTAAATGTTCCTGTAGTTATGGTTAGAAGAGATAGTAAAGTAACAGAAGGTTCTACTGTAAGTATCAACTATGTTTCTGGTTCTACTAAAAGAATTCAAACCATGCTATTGTCAAAAAGAAGCTTGGAAGATGGTTCAAAAGTTTTGATTGTGGATGACTTTATGAAAGCTGGTGGTACCATCAATGGTATGATTAGCTTGTTAGAGGAATTCAATGCAAGTGTTGCAGGAATAGCAGTATTAGTTGAGGCAGAAGAAGCGGAAGAAAGATTAGTAGATGATTATTTATCACTAGTGAAATTATCAGGCGTTGATGTGAAAGAAAAGAAAATTTCAGTGAAAAATGGCAATTATTTTGACAAAAAATAGATCTTAGGGGGAAAAGACACATGAAAGTTGTTCAAACAAGTAATGCACCAGCAGCTATCGGGCCATATTCTCAAGGTATTATTGTTAATAATCTGTTTTTCAGTTCAGGTCAAATTCCTTTAACTGCTGAAGGGACCTTAATCGAGGGAGACGTTCAGACACAGACACATCAAGTATTTAAAAATTTAGCTGCCGTTTTAAAAGAAGCGGGGGCATCGTTTGAAACGGTTGTTAAAGCGACTGTATTTATTAAAAATATGGAAGACTTTCAAGCAATTAATGAGGTATATGGGGAATATTTCTCAACGCATAAACCTGCTCGATCTTGTGTAGAGGTAGCAAGGTTACCGAAAGATGTATTGGTTGAAATCGAGGTAATTGCTCTTTGTAAGTAAGGTAATTCATATGAAGAATAGTCGAAGTTTTAGTGAAAAAGCGAGGATTTTATCACTTTTCGGCAATTTTTCTTTATTTTATCCGAAATATTCTAAAAAATTTCGCCTTTTAAGAAGGAGTTATGAAAGTTCTGTTGAATTTATTAACTAGATTTTATCTTCTAGTAAAGGTGGTGAACAGGATGGAAGTAACTGATGTAAGGCTACGCCGAGTTAATACGGATGGACGAATGAGAGCTATTGCCTCTATTACACTAGATAATGAATTTGTTGTTCACGATATTAGGGTAATTGATGGAAATAATGGATTATTTGTAGCGATGCCAAGTAAGCGAACACCGGATGGTGAATTTAGAGATATCGCTCATCCAATTAACTCTGGTACAAGAGGAAAAATCCAGGAAGCAGTTTTGGCAGAATACCACCGCCTGGGTGAATTAGAAATTGAATTTGAAGAAGCTGGAGCTTCCTAAAATAATCTGCAGCTAGAGCCTACTTCCTAAGAGTAAGGCTCTTTTTTTTACCTATTAAAAAGCGGTTGAGATACAAAGCAGTAAAATAAGCACTATATAGCACAAAGAGAATTATACATATAGGTCATAATAAATGTATTACACTTCTATATACCCCTTTATTTTCCAATGAAAACCTCTTTTACTTTTAGTATCATAAAATAGTTAAGAAATAATTTATATCCCTGACTTTTTCGGTATATTTAATCCGTTTCATGTAGAGTAAGAGAAGAATCCCCTATTGCTTAAAGCAAGGAAGTCCTACTATGGTGGTCTCTTAAAAAGTGAAATGAAAGTAAGATCCTCTCTCTTAAGCAATTATTAGTGTTTTTCCTATTTAGATAAATTTATTTTTGGTACGGAATAAGCAAATAATTAGTATAAAAAAGAAACTTTTCTAAATAACCATACATAAAATGTGAATCCTTCCTTGAAATCAAGAGGTATTTAAGATATATTTTTTAGTGGATAAAAAGGTTATTGGAGGCCTGTGAATGACAACTCGTTACGCAGTGATTTTAGCCGCAGGACAGGGAACTAGAATGAAGTCAAAGCTTTATAAAGTACTTCATCCTGTTTGTGGAAAACCGATGGTACAGCATGTTGTAGATCAAGTAGAGAAGCTACAAGTGGATTCAATCGTAACAGTAATTGGCCACGGTTCAGAAAAAGTAAAAGCACAGCTTGGCAATAGTGTTAATTATGTGTATCAACAAGAACAGCTTGGAACAGCACATGCGGTAATACAAGCAAAAGATATTCTTGGAGACAAAGATGGAGTGACATTAGTTATTTGTGGGGATACACCACTTATGACGAGTGAGACTATAGAAGCGCTCTTTTTACAACATGAGAAAATGGGAGCAAAGGCAACCATTTTAACTGCAGAAGCAAGTAAACCAGATGGTTACGGTAGAATTGTTCGTAACGAAATGGGAGTAGTAGAAAAAATAGTCGAACATAAAGATGCTACGGAAGCGGAAAGAAAAATAACAGAAATTAATACAGGTACCTATGTATTTGATAATGCATTGTTATTCCAGGCATTAAATAACGTTTCGAACGAAAATGTTCAAGGTGAATATTATTTGCCAGATGTTATTGAGATTTTAAAGCAGCAGGGAGAAACAGTTAGTGCATTCCAAACAAATGATTTTGATGAAACCATTGGTGTGAATGATCGTGTGGCTTTATCGGAAGCAGAAGCAATTATGAGAAAACGTATTAATGAACTGCATATGCGAAATGGAGTAACGCTTATTGATCCATTAAATACGTATATCGAAGCAGATGTAACGATTAAGGAAGATACTGTTATATACCCAGGGAGTATTCTTAAAGGTACGACTGTAATAGGTTCAGAATGTATCATAGGACCCAATACAGAAATAAATAATTGTATTGTTGGAAATAATACAGCTATCAAACAATCTGTTGCACATGATAGTAGCATAGGTTCAGATGTGAATATAGGACCATTTGCTCATATTCGACCAGCGTCTACAATCAATGATGAAGTGAAGATCGGGAATTTTGTTGAAATTAAGAAAGCGACATTTGGAAAAGGAAGTAAAGCATCCCATTTGAGTTATATTGGAGATGCAAGTGTTGGCAATGATGTAAATATTGGCTGTGGTACAATCACGGTTAATTATGACGGCAAGAATAAGTTTATGACTACAATAGAAGATGGCGCATTTATTGGTTGCAATTCCAATTTAATTGCTCCTGTCACAATTGGTAAAGGTGCTTATGTTGCAGCAGGTTCCACCATAACAGATGATGTTCCTTCTGAGGCACTATCCATTGCCCGTTCCCGTCAAGTTAATAAAGAGAATTACAAACGTAAATAATCAGATTTAAAAAAGAGAAGAATAAGTAGCTTTTATTCATACATTCTTCGTATCATTAGTGGAAAAAGACCAGTGGAGGTTCAGCATGCCAGTTAAGAATTTAGATCCAAATTTGAAGGTATTCAGTTTAAACTCTAATCCAGCATTAGCGCAAGAAATTGCAGAGTCAATTGGAGTAGAATTAGGGAAATGTTCTGTGACGCGTTTTAGCGATGGAGAAATTCAAATTAATATTGAAGAGAGTATTCGTGGTTGTGATGTATATGTCATTCAGTCAACTAGTGCACCTGTTAACGAACATATTATGGAATTGTTAATTATGATTGATGCATTAAAGCGTGCATCAGCTAAAACGATTAACCTAGTTATTCCTTATTATGGTTATGCTAGACAAGATAGAAAAGCACGAGCACGTGAACCAATTACAGCAAAATTAGTAGCAAATTTACTAGAAACTGCTGGAGCAACCCGTGTTATTACATTAGACTTGCATGCCCCGCAAATTCAAGGATTCTTCGATATTCCGATTGATCACTTAATGGGTGTACCAATCCTAGGCAACTATTTCAGTCAGCGTGAATTTGATGGAGAACTTGTTATTGTATCACCAGATCACGGTGGTGTTACGAGAGCAAGAAAGCTTGCAGAACGATTAAAAGCACCAATTGCTATTATTGATAAAAGAAGACCAAAACCAAATGTTGCGGAAGTAATGAATATTGTTGGTAATATAGAAGGGAAAATTGCCATTCTTATCGATGATATTATTGATACAGCTGGTACCATCACACTCGGTGCTAATGCTCTTGCTGAAAATGGCGCTAAAGAAGTCTATGCATGCTGTACACATCCCGTATTATCAGGACCTGCAATGGATAGAATCAATAATTCCAAAATTAAAGAGCTGGTTGTAACAAACTCTATTGAACTTGGAGACAAGAAACTTTCTGCGAATGTCATCCAATTATCAGTTGCTGATTTACTAGGTGAGGCTATTTTACGTGTACATCAAGATCAGTCTGTAAGTTTCTTATTTGATTGATAGATTTAAAAGCAAAACTTTCTGATTAGTCGCTTGCCTTTTGGCAGGCGACTATTAGTATTGTCGTACTCTATTTAATAGAGAAGCAAAATTCTCTATGTTTAAATTTCTTCCATTTAGGGCATTTTTTATATAAGAGTGTTCATTGAATAAATAATGGAAGGTGAAATAATGACGACAACTTTACAAGCAAAAAAACGTATGACAGACAAGCATTCAAGCTTAACGAAATTAAGAAATGAGGGAGAAATCCCAGGAATTGTGTATGGATCAAAAGTAGAAAATACGTCGATTTCCTTAAGTGAGGCAAATTTCTTAAAAACGATTCGTGAGGTTGGAAGAAATGGTGTTATTTCGCTGGATATCGACGGGGAAACCTATAATGTCGTTTTAAATGAATATGATTCCGATCCAATAAAGCGAGCAGTACTGCATGTGGACTTCTTGGCAGTTGATTTATCAAAAGCTATCAGTGCACCAGTGAGAGTTTCCTTAGTGGGAGAAGCAGCTGGAGTGAAAGATGGCGGCGTTATGCAGCAGGCATTACATGAAGTAACAGTAACAGCAAGACCTAATGACATACCGACTAGTATTGATATTGATGTAACAGAACTCCAAGTTGGAGATACGATTACTGTCGGAGATGTTAAGGGTTATGATAAAATAGAAATAGACCATGAACAAGAAGAAGTAATCGCATCAATTCTTGCTCCAAGACAGGAAGAAGAGATTAGTACAGGAGAACAACAAGAAGAAGGAATGCCTGATAATGTAGAAGGCAGAGAAACGGAGCCGGATACAAAAGAAGAGTAATGCAATTCCTACAAATGAATTCTCCCTGTACGTTTAGAAAGTACATTTCTAAAGAAGGCTAGCAAAAAAAGGTTTGACCGGTAAGTGTTTCTATTGGCCAAACCTTTTTCATATATAGCTTACATAGTGATTAATAAATCAGGGGGATTGTCATGAAATTAATCGTGGGCCTTGGGAATCCAGGGAAGCAATATGATAGAACAAGACATAATATAGGTTTTGAAGTAATAGATTTTTTATCCAACCATTACAATATTCCATTAGATAAAGCGAAATTCAAAGGGAATTTTGGAATAGGGAATATTGGGGGCGAAAAAATAATTTTACTAAAGCCGCTTACATATATGAATCTCTCAGGAGAATCAATTCGTCCGATTATGGATTACTATAATCTTGAGCCAGAGGATTTAGTAGTCATTTATGATGATTTAGACTTACCTGTTGGGAAAATTAGACTTCGTCAAAAGGGAAGCTCTGGTGGACATAATGGGATCAAGTCTACGATTCTTCATGTTGGGACAGAAAAATTTAATCGTATAAGAGTTGGAATTGATCGTCCTAAAAATGGTATGAAGGTTGTTGATTATGTCCTTGGAAAATTTACAAAAGAAGAAATGGACATATTAGAGGGAACGATCAGAAAATGCGCGGACGCATGTGCACAATGGGCTGAGGAACCTTTTTTGCAAGTAATGAATAAATATAATATCCAGTAAGATATTGTTCCATTCCTGTTTATTCGGTTATATTTAGCTACGAATAGGTTAATACTAGCATTATTATAATGTGCTAGTAAGGAGGCCTTGGAATGGCTATACATTATCATTGCAGACATTGTGGTGTGCATATAGGTTCACTTGATACAGGAGCAGTAGAAGCAAATCGCTTAGGATTCAATCATTTAACAGATGAAGATCGTTCAGAAATGATTCAATATCATCAAACAGGAGATATTGAGGTAAAATCAATTTGTGAGGATTGTCAAGAATCATTGTCTAAAAATCCTGGTTACTATGAAAATGATTATTTGATTCATTAATAGACTGTTTAAAAAGATACTGTTTTTAATTAGGAAAAAAGCTTTGGACTAATCCAAAGCATTTTTCCGTTGTCTATATACATGTTTTCTTTTGCAGCAGGAATATAGGCAAGATATCTCGTATATAACAACATAAAGGAGTATTTTCTCCACATTTTAACAAAGCCGCTTTTAGGAGAGGGTCAAGTCTTCTCAGGCTACTGCGTGTGGGAGCTTGGACTTTCACGCAGCTTCTCAGGCTGCTCAGTATCTCTAATTGTTTATTTATCATATTGAGAAAGTAACAATCTTTTAGAAAACAGCTTTTTCAAAAGAAACATATAGATGATGTCTTTATAAGAACTAAATAGATGGCAATTATAAATATTTATATAAGATAGGAACAGATTATAGGTTAAGTGCTTATCTTAAAAAAGGGCTAGATAGCTAGTGCTATGTCACTTTACTAAAATGTATAAACAAACTAGCTCTGCACCACTTATTATGGTGCCTTTGCTTTTAAATGGGAGGGAAAATTTTTTGTTAGGGCTAAAAGAGTTATTTAAACAGCAAGAAGATATACAAAATGTCATTTCTGGATTAGAGGCTGGATTGCATGAGCAATTAGTTTCAGGTCTTTCCAATTCAGCACGTACTTTATATATGACTTCTATTTACGAAAAAACGAAGAAACCTTTATTAATAGTGACACATAATTTATTGCAAGCACAAAAGCTATATGATGATATTACAAATATTGTGGATGAAAAGGAAGTCTTCCTTTATCCAGCGAATGAATTAATTGCTGCTGAGATTAGTATTGCGAGTCCAGAGCTTAAGGCACAGCGTATTGAAGTATTGAACTATTGGGCTAAGAAAAAATCAGGAATCATGATTGTTCCAGTAGCCGGGCTAAGAAAGTTGCTGCCTCCAAAAAAGCTATGGAAGGAAGCGCAATTAAAGCTTGAGATAGGGCAGGATTTGGATTTAGAGGCATTTTTATTAAGGCTTGTTCATATGGGATATGTGCGAGCAGAAATGGTTTCTTCACCTGGAGAATTTAGTGTGCGTGGTGGAATATTAGATATCTATCCATTGACAGAAGAAGATCCTCTTCGCATTGAATTATTTGATACGGAAATTGATTCCATCAGGGCTTTCTCACTTGAGGATCAACGCTCGAAAGAAAAGAAAGAAGTGGTTAGCATTGGGCCGGCTACAGAAATTCTTTATGATGAAAAAGCAGTCGATGAACTATTAAGCAAGCTGGAAAAGGGCCTAGCTCAAAGTTTAAAAAAGATAAAAGATGAAGCGACGAAAACGTTACTTGCGCAAAACATAGGCAGAGAAATAGAACAGTTAAGAAATGGACAAAAGCCAGAACAATTATATAAATACTTATCCATTCTTTATGGGGAACATGTAAGTTTAATAGACTATTTACCGACAAACGGCTTTTTAATTATTGATGAAATTAGTAGAGTGCAAGAAATGAACGACACGCTAGAGAAGGAAGAGGCTGATTGGTATACGAGCTTATTAGGCGAGGGAGCAATCATTCATGGATTAACCTTATCCCAAAGTATAAGCCATCTTTTACATCAAGCAAAACAGCCAATTGTCTATCTATCTTTGTTCTTACGCCATGTGCCAAATACTAATCCGCAGAATATAATCAATGTTTCTTGTAAACAAATGCAAAATTTTCATGGTCAAATGAATGTGTTAAAAACAGAAATAGAAAGATGGAAAAAGAATCATTACACCGTTTTATTGCTTGGTAATAGTGGGGAACGTATAGAAAAGCTAGATCAAGTTCTACGGGATTATGATATGGAAGTAATGATTCAAAAGAATGCCAAGAAGATTGCTGAAGGGAAAATCCAACTAGTAGAAGGGCATCTGCAATCAGGATTTGAACTTCCTATTTTAAAGCTAGCTGTAATAACAGAAGAGGAATTATTTAAAACAAAAACAAAAAAAATCTCTAAAAGAAGACAAAAGCTATCAAACGCGGAAAGAATAAAAAGCTATTCGGAATTAAATGTTGGAGATTATGTTGTTCATGTTAACCATGGAATTGGTAAATATCTTGGAATTGAAACACTTCAAATAAATGGTGTTCACAAGGATTATTTACATTTACGATATCAAGGAAATGATAAGCTATATGTTCCTGTTGAACAAATTGACTTAGTTCAAAAATACGTAGGGTCAGAGAGTAAAGAACCGAAAATATATAAATTAGGCGGCAATGATTGGAAGCGTGTGAAGAAAAAGGTAGAGTCTTCTGTTCAAGATATAGCCGATGATCTTATAAAGCTATATGCAGAAAGAGAGGCATCTGTTGGCTATGGGTTCTCTCCAGATGGAGAAATGCAGCGGGAATTTGAAGCAGCATTTGCTTATCAGGAAACAGAGGATCAGTTGCGCTCCATTCATGAAATTAAAAAGGATATGGAAAGAGAAAGACCGATGGATCGCCTT
Organism: Niallia sp. HCP3S3_B10; assembly: GCF_052064465.1. Classification (NCBI taxonomy): domain Bacteria; kingdom Bacillati; phylum Bacillota; class Bacilli; order Caryophanales; family Bacillaceae; genus Niallia; species Niallia sp. HCP3S3_B10. Next base: position 27,620 of record NZ_JBQHVO010000027.1, read on the forward strand.
CTTTGCGGAGATGTTGGTTATGGGAAAACAGAGGTTGCTATTCGTGCAGCTTTTAAAGCGATAGCTGATGGAAAACAAGTTGCTTTCTTAGTGCCAACGACAATCTTAGCTCAACAGCATTATGAAACGTTGAGAGAGCGTTTTCAAGATTATCCGATTGAAATAGGTTTATTAAGTAGATTCCGGACGAGAAAACAGCAAAACGATACAATAAAAGGGCTAAAAGCGGGAACTATTGATATTGTTGTAGGAACACATCGGATTCTTTCTAAGGATATTTCCTATCGAGATTTAGGTTTGTTAATTATTGATGAAGAACAGCGATTTGGGGTAACGCATAAGGAGAAAATTAAACAGTTAAAAACAAATGTTGATGTGTTGACATTAACAGCAACCCCAATTCCAAGAACACTCCATATGTCGATGTTAGGTGTACGAGATTTATCTGTCATCGAAACACCTCCTGAAAATAGATTTCCTATTCAAACCTATGTAATGGAGTATAATGGTGGACTTGTAAGAGAAGCGATTGAAAGAGAGCTAGCAAGAAATGGGCAAATATATTTTCTATACAATCGTGTAGAAGATATTGAAAGAAAAGCGGAAGAGATATCCATGTTAGTCCCTGATGCAAGAGTAACATATGCACACGGTAAAATGACGGAAAATGAATTAGAATCAGTAATGCTTGGATTTTTAGAAGGAGAATACGATGTTTTAGTAAGTACAACCATTATTGAAACAGGGGTAGATATTCCGAATGTAAATACATTGATTGTCCAAGACGCAGATCGCATGGGGCTATCGCAGCTCTATCAATTACGGGGAAGAGTAGGTCGTTCTAATCGAGTAGCCTATGCTTACTTTACGTATAAGAAGGATAAGGTCTTAACAGAGGTAGCGGAAAAAAGGCTGCAGGCAATTAAAGAGTTTACAGAGTTAGGGTCTGGTTTTAAAATTGCCATGCGGGATTTAACGATTCGTGGGGCTGGAAATCTCCTAGGTGCTCAGCAGCATGGATTTATTGATTCTGTCGGATTTGATTTATACTCTCAGATGCTGAAAGAGGCGATTGAAGAGAGAAGAGGCACCATAGATGAAGAACAAAAACGAACAATCGAAATTGATTTAGATATTGATGCCTATATTCCTGAGTTCTATATAAGCGACGGACAGCAAAAGATTGAAATGTATAAAAGATTTAGAGGCGTTGCAACTTTAGATGATATGGAAGAACTAAGAGAAGAATTAACAGACCGTTTTGGAGACTATCCAGAGGAAGTTTCTAATCTTTTCAGGATTACAGAAATGAAGATTTATGGGAAGCAAGCTGGAGTAGAATTAATTAAACAAACAAAGGAAGAAGTGCTGATTCTCTTATCAGAACAAGGTAGTGACCGCATGGATGGTCAAAAAATATTTGAGAAAAGTTCTAAATATGGCAAAATGATTGGTCTTGGCATGGAAGGAAGAAAACTAAAGATGATCTTCCATGTAAAGGGTGTAGAGAAGGACAAATGGCTTAAGGTGTGTCAAGAAATGATAGAAGCATTGAGTACCTTTAAAAAAGAACCAGAGGAAGTTACTAAGTAAATGTAGATGACGAATAAAAATGTGAATAAAAGCCAAACAACCCATATTTACGTGTGGATTGTTTGGCTTTTTTGTTTGGCTGGAATACTTATGTCCAAACCTCTTTAATACCCAAAGTTATGAAGAAAATTGTGGAAAACGAATGTTTAATAAGGGGGGACAAGGGTATACACAAATATAGATAAAGGATAAAAAGTTCTCATTAAATGATATCTAAGTTAAGTACCGGAATAAATAAATGGTTATACCCAAATTTGGGATATAATATTCCCGCTTGTTAAAAATATGGTAAATGTTTTTGTTAGGTGAAATATTCACCAAGGAAAATAAAGCTACCTAGAGAAAATTTTGCATGATTAATGTATAGAACTTACCATATGAAAGATACTATGTTTAAATATGGTGAACATTTCATGTATAGTGAGAATGCACTCACCAATTTTAAAAATCATCTGATGAAAGTGAGGCAACACGGAATGAAAGCAACTGGAATTGTGCGTCGAATCGATGATTTGGGTCGTGTCGTTATCCCAAAAGAAATCAGAAGAACATTACGAATTCGTGAAGGTGATCCATTAGAGATTTTTGTTGATCGAGATGGAGAAGTAATTTTAAAGAAATATTCACCGATTAGTGAGTTAAGTGATTTTGCTAAAGAGTATGCAGAAGCTCTTTATGACAGTTTAGGAAGTGCTGTATTGATTTGTGACAGAGACTCTTACATTGCCGTTTCGGGTGGATCGAAGAAGGATTATTTAAATAAAAATATTAGTAATATAGTGGAAAAGGCAATGGAAGATAGAGGAACTATTCTTATGAATCAACAAGATCAAGTTTCCTTAGTGGATGGTACTACCGAAACTATTTCTGCTTATACAATTGGTCCAATCATTGCAAATGGAGATCCAATTGGAGCGGTTGTCATCTTTTCAAAAGAAGACTCCCTTGGTGATGTAGAGAAAAAGGCTGTAGAGACTGCGGCAGGATTTTTAGCTCGCCAAATGGAATCATAATCATGCTTGCATAACGTTTTCTTTTACTAATCCATATATTGTTTAAACCGTCGACAAACTCAGGAATTGGAGTTGTCGACTTTTTTTGTACTTACATAAATAATAGGAACTTCATTTTTTATTTGGAAAATGAATATTGTTCTATTCAAACTAGAACAATATTGTTATAATAAGTATATAACAGTTTAAGGTGGATGATTATGTATATTCAAATTAATCCTGATTTAGAAATGCCGATTTACGAACAGCTTTCGATGCAAATTATGATAGGGGTAATAAGAAAAGATATACAGGATGGAGATGTATTGCCTTCTGTTCGTTCATTGGCAGCTGATTTAGGCGTAAATATGCATACTGTAAATAAAAGCTATCACGAATTAGAGAAAAAGGGACTAATTCAAATTATTCCTAAATCTGGTGCAGTTATCCGAACCGCTAATCGAAAGCTATCTGAAGAAGAGAAAAACAGAACATCAGATAATTTAAAGCCGACTATAGTGGAAGCATTAGTGCTAGGGATGAATGAGGAAGACATATTAAGCATAGCAAAATCAATTATTCAAAACTTGAAGGAGGAATAGTAATGGAAGCACTTATATTTATTATGATGATGTTGTTAACAGTCATGCTTGAGGCAGCTATCCCTTTTCTAATAAGAAAAACAATCGTATTTGGGGTTTCCATTCCAAGTACACAAATAAAGCATCCACAAATTTCTGTATATAAAAAAAGATATTCTCTTTTAATTGTGGTACCTGCTCTTCTTCTTCTTCTTGCTTATTGCATTTGGCAAGCAACCAATAGTCCCCAAGCCAATCAAGTAGCGATTGTTGGAACGTTTCTTTTGTTTGGAACTTTATTTTGGAGCTTTAGCCTTTATTTCTATTTTCATGGGAAAATGCTTGAATTGAAAGGTGAAAATAAATGGGAAGAACAGTTAAAAGTAGTAAGTGTAACAGAGCTTGGGATTAGACAAAAGGATGAAATGCTTCCGTGGTATGTGTTTCTAATTCCGATGATTATTACGGTAGGATTCCTTCTTTTTACTGCAACTCAATATGATGTGTTGCCGACTGAGATACCTGTGCACTGGGGAGCTGATGGTAAAGCTGATCGATTTACGACAAAGACACCTATCTCTTCTGTGTCATTGCTTCTCGTTTTGCTAACAATGCAATTCATGTTTTTAGGTATTAATATAGCGACAAAGAGATCAGGGATCAAAATAATTGCTAATAATAAACAAGCATCCAAGCGAAGACAGCTAAAGTATCGTAAATATTCAAGCTGGCTTAATCTTCTTATATCCATTACCATAACTGTTCTGTTCATTCTTTTACAATTAACAACGTTATACAATAATATTTTCAGTGATTACATGATAGTTATTATTCCTCTCCTCCTTACAGTAGTCCTATTAATTTGTACCATTGTATTTACGTTTAAGGTAGAGCGGTTAAATCGGGAATTAGATGGAAAAGAGCAAGAAACGCAGGAAATTTCCACTTTTGATGCTGATAACCATTGGAAGGGTGGCTTGTTTTACTTTAATAAAAATGATCCTTCTATTTTTGTTGAAAAGAGATTTGGAATTGGTTGGACAATAAACTTTGCAAATCCAATTGGATATTTATTACTATTTATTCCTTTGCTGCTTATCCTCCTTTTAAGCTTTATATAGAGGGACATTAAGAGCGCTTCTTTCCAGGTCTGTATAAACAAATAATTGGAAAACGGCTTGTTGACAGTGTTTCTTAATTATTAGTAGGTAGAAAGGAAGGATATGGATGTAAGCAGGCATCTTCCTTCCAACTATGCTATAATACAAGGCGAAGTAATTATGGAAGGAGCTAGACATGTGAAGACTTCGCAATCAAATGTCTGGTTTAAAGGCGCTTTTATTCTGATGTTAGCTGCCTTAATAACTAAAGTACTAAGCGCTGTATATCGAATACCGTTTCAAAATATTGTCGGTGATAAAGGATTTTATATTTATCAGCAGGTTTATCCTTTTTACGGGGTAATTATTGCTTTATCTACATATGGTTTTCCAGTAGTCCTATCAAAATTGTATATGGAAATGAAAGTAGAGGGGAACCAATCGGGTATAAATAGACTTGTGAGTTCCTCTTTTTACTTGTTTTTTCCCATAGGGATTGCTGCTTTTCTTATTTTGTTTTTCAATGCCGGAAGACTGGCTACTTGGATGGGAGATCCCTATTTAGCATCTTTGTTGAAGGTGATTTCTTTTGCATTTCTTTTTTCTCCATTGACAGCTATTTTGCGAGGAATCTTTCAAGGGGAGGGCAATATGATTCCGACAGCAGTATCACAGGTGAGTGAACAACTGCTTAGAGTTGGGATTATCTTATTTGTTGCTGTCTTTTTTTCCTATAAAAGATATTCCTTGTATGCGATTGGTTCTGGGGCTATGTTTGGTTCTGTCATAGGAGGCTTACTTTCCCTGCTAGTACTAATCTATTTTTATCGAAAAAAATCTTTTTCTCTATTCCGAGTTTCCGCCCTTTTTCACAAGGAAAATCGTCTTCTATCTAAAAGAGTAATATTTGAGGGAATCACGATTTCGATTAGTAGTATGCTATTAATATTATTGCAGCTTGCAGATTCTTTGAACTTATATGCCTTATTAATCGAAAATGGAGTCGCGGATGAAACGGCTAAAGTCATGAAAGGTATTTATGATAGAGGGCAGCCGCTCATACAAATTGGAAGTATTATATCCACATCCATGGCTTTAAGTATTGTCCCGCTTATTACAAAGAATCGGCAAAAGGAAAGTAAAAAAGATCTAATGGAGAATATTCATTTCTCTCTTTTAGTCAGTTATTTTATCGGCCTCGGTGCTACTGTAGGTTTGATCGGGATTATTAATGAGACAAACAGGATGCTTTTTGAAAATGATGCTGGGTCTCATGTCCTTGCCATTTTGTTTTTTATTATCTTCTTTAATGCCATTATTGTTACGGTAATGTCCATTCTTCAAGGGTTAGGTCATTCTTTCTATCCGGCCATTTTGATTATATTTGGTTTTATAGGGAAGTATGTTCTTAATATCTGCCTTGTTTCTTCTTATGGGATTGCAGGTGCAGCTTATGCATCGCTCATTATATTATTTATTATTTTACTTTTAATGGTGGTAAAATTGAGAAGAATAGTCAAGGAGCCAATTATTGATCTAAAGCAGATAGCAATCATTATTGGGGCGAGTTTCGTAATGTTACTTGTTCTAAAAGGATATATACCTCTTTCCTCGTTGTTGCTTGAATTTATAGAGAATAATCGCATAAAAAGTGCTATACAAGCATTATCTGGTGTTATGATAGGCGGCATCGTGTATGTGTTTCTTGTTTTGCGAGGAAATGTTTTTAAAGAGAAGGAATTACTTCTATTGCCGTTAGGAAGTAAACTAATTTGGTTTTTACCGAAAAGAAGGAAGGGAACTAAATGAAGCAAATAAAGATTATTGGATTGGGTGCAGGGGATATAAATCAACTGCCATTGGGTGTCTACCGAAGCTTAATGGATGAGAATAAAGCGGTATATGTACGGACGAAGGATCACCCGGTAATATCAACCCTTGAACAGGAAGGTGTCATGTTTTATTCATTTGATTCTATTTATGAGAAACATGATCAATTTGAAGCAGTATATAAAGAAATCGTTGCATTTCTAATAGAAAAAGCTAAAGAGACAGACGTTGTATATGCAGTTCCAGGTCATCCACTTGTTGCGGAAAAAACGGTTCAATTATTAATAGAAAAAGATAGAGAAGGAGTGGTCTCTATTGAAATAGCCGGTGGCCAAAGCTTTTTAGACAGCATTTTTCAGGCATTGCGAATCGATCCAATTGAGGGCTTTCAATTATTGGATGGAACAGACCTTGATCGCTCAAGCATTCAGCTTAGAAATCATTTAATAATTGGCCAAGTATATGATGTCTTTTCTGCATCTGAAGTGAAGCTGACGCTAATGGATATACTGCCATATGACTATCCTATTAAAATTGTAACTGCAGCAGGAAGCAGTTTGGAATGCATAAAAGAAATGGAGCTACATGAGTTAGATAGAGAGATGGACTTAAATAACCTAACGAGTGTCTATGTGCCGCCTGTTCGGGAGGAAAAGCTATTACGTAAAGAGTTTTCTCAGCTACGACGTATTATAGCGGAGCTTCGTGGACCGAACGGCTGTCCGTGGGATAAAAAACAAACACATGAAAGCTTGCGTAAGTATCTACTAGAAGAAAGCTATGAATTAATTGAGGCCATTAATGAAGGAGATATTGATCATATTATCGAAGAGCTTGGTGACGTGTTATTGCAAGTGATGCTTCACGGTCAAATAGGAGAAGATGAGGGCTACTTTTCTATTGATGATGTAATCGAGGGAATATCCGATAAGATGATTCGCAGGCATCCTCATGTATTTGGAGAGGAACAGGCGGAATCTGTCGATGATGTGATGAAGCATTGGCAAAATGCAAAGAAAAAGGAAGCAAAGAAAGAAAAGGATTCTGTGTTAGATGGAATTAATCAGGCATTACCACATTTAATGCAAGCCCACGAATTACAGAAAAAAGCGGCAAAGGTTGGCTTTGATTGGCCGGATGCAGATGGAGCTTGGGAAAAGGTAAAAGAAGAGATTCTAGAGTTTGATAAGGAAATAAAAGAGGCAAGTAATGAAGAAAGGATAGAAAGTGAATTTGGCGATGTTTTGTTCTCGCTAGTAAATATCGCTAGATTTTATAAGGTTAATCCTGAGCTTGCTATCTTGCAGACAAACAAGAAATTTATTCAGCGTTTTTCTTATATAGAAGAGAGGGTGAAGGCGTCTGGAATGGAATGGAGTCAAATGAGCTTAGAGGAATTAGATGGGTATTGGAAGGAAGCAAAGAAAAAACAACGATAAGAAGGAGCGGTTAAGATGCGACTAGATAAATTCTTGAAAATTTCACGCTTAATTAAACGAAGAACGTTAGCGAAAGAGGTAGCGGATCAGGGACGAATTTTAGTAAACGGGCTGCAGGCAAAAGCGAGCACTAATGTGAAGGTAGGAGATGAGCTTCAGGTGCGTTTTGGGCAAAAGCTAGTAACAGCAAAAGTGGAAATGCTACAGGAATCTACGAAAAAAGAAGATGCAGCAAATATGTATAAAATAATGAAAGAAGAGACCATTTCATAAGTTTAATTAGCTGTATTATTGGTAATAAAACAAGGTAGAGTTGTTTCGACTATCTTCCTTTTGAAGGCTTGTTCTAAAATAATTTTTCTTCACATATATTTGTACAAGTAGAGATTGTACTAAGTGATTGTGAGGGATAAAGATGAGCCAATATTATGATTCTAACACGACTAAAAGTAATGTAGTAGAACATGATGTAATTATGAGAGGGAGAAAGTTATTAGATATTACAGGAGTAAAGCAGGTGGAGAGCTTTGACAACGAAGAGTTCATTTTAGAAACAGTAATGGGCTTTTTATCCATTCGTGGTCAAAATCTTCAAATGAAAAATCTCGATGTGGAAAAGGGTATCGTCTCCATTAAAGGAAAAGTGTTTGATTTAGTATATGTAGACGAACAAAGTGGAGATAAGGCTAAGGGATTCTTTAGCAAGATATTCCGATGACGTTATCTACACAATTTATGACCATGCTAGCTATGGTTAGCATGGGTCTATTCTTTGGCATAAGCTTAGATACATATCAGTACTTTTTGAAAAGGCCGATAAGGAAACGAAGTATTGTTTTTATCCATGATATCCTTTTTTGGATTTTGCAAGCCCTTCTTATGTTTTATGTGCTTTTCCTAGTAAACAAAGGAGAGGTCCGCATTTATTTGATTTTAGCTTTGCTGCTAGGATTCGCCATGTACAAAAGTTTATTTCAAGCTCTATATCTTCGATTATTAAAAGCAATTATTTCTTTTTGCATCCATTCTTATCGTTTTTTTATTAAATTGTTTATGAATATTGTATATAAGCCAATTAAATCTATCTTGCAATTGCTCTTGTCGATAATAATTACTTTAGGTAAGGGACTTATGGCACTTGTCAGTGGTATAATTAGGGTATTAAGATTTATCATAAAGATACTATTTAAACCAATTGAATGGCTTTTATCCCTATTATGGCTAATTGTGCCGAAAAAGGTTAAATTATTCGTCGAGAGAATTTCTAGTAAATTGGCAGGATATTACTTTAAAATAAAGAAATATTTGAAAGAATGGGTAGCTAATAGAAAAAAATAATGAAAGGAGGAGCCTCTATGAGTGCCATAAGAAAACCAGATATTACAACATTCCCAACAGAATATAATTTAAAGCATCAAGCGGATAGTCTCAGTGGAGCCAGAAAGAAAAAGTTATTGATGCGCAGGCTGACAACATTCTTCGTATGTGCTGCTGTTATTGGCTTTATCATGATTTCCACACTCATATCACAAAGCTCCACTTTAAACGAGAAAAGAGCAGAGAAAGAGGACTTAGATGGACAACTTGTAGCGCTAGAAAAGCAGGAAGCGGAATTAAAAGATCAAATTGCTAAATTAAATGACGAAGAGTATTTAGCTAAATTAGCTAGAAAAGATTTATTACTATCACAAGAAGGGGAAATTATTTTTAATATCCCAGAAAAAGATGCAAAAAACGCTACTGGAAAATAATAAGGTCGGCTGTAATATTGACACCCTTTTTTTCCATTCTGTATAATATAAATAAGTACGATTTTTTATATCCTTAAGGAGGCAAAACTTTTTTATGTCAATCGAAGTAGGCAGCAAGTTACAAGGAAAGGTAACAGGAATTACTAATTTTGGTGCGTTTGTTGAGCTCCCAGAAGGCGCAACAGGTCTTGTTCATATTAGTGAGGTCGCAGACAATTATGTTAAGGACATTAATGAACACCTAAAAGTAGGCGATGAAGTAGAAGTTAAAGTTATTAATGTCGAGAAAGATGGCAAAATTGGACTATCCATTAAAAAGGCGAAGGATAGACCAGAAAGACCAGAGAGACCACAATACGAACGCGGAGAAAGAAGAGAATCAAGAGGCGGCTATTCCGGTGGGAATTCTCAAAGGTCACGTAATGCAAAATCAAATGAAAATCGTGCTCCTAAAGAGAATTTCGAATCGAAAATGGCTCGTTTCTTAAAAGACAGTGAAGATCGATTAGCTTCTCTGAAAAGAAATACTGAGTCGAAACGCGGGGGAAGAGGCGCGAGACGCGGGTAACTTGCTGCTGAATAACCAATAGATAGCAGGGTTTATCGTTTATATATTCCCATAGCTTAAGCAAGCCTATTAAGGCTTGCTTTTTTGTGTTTTTGATAAAAATGGTTTATTTCCACTGATAAACTTCAGTAAGACTTTCATTTCTTGTTTGGAAGAAGAGGAAGAAAATAGGTTGGAGATCAGCTGTAATAGAAAAAGACATAAAAAAAACCACGTAAAAATTTACGTGGTTTTTTAGATAGCGGCGGAGGGGATCGAACCCCCGACCTCACGGGTATGAACCGTACGCTCTAGCCAGCTGAGCTACACCGCCATAATATTAACAAGACAATTAATATAATACAAATAAATAAATGTAATGTCAATAGGTTTTATTCATTTCATTATTTGTTGGCAAATTTATATTTTATTGTATGGCTGTATTTAAATCTTTTTACATACGTATATAAAGTGTAAAGCTGTAGGAACCACTATTATCGATGGATAACTAAAAAAACATATTGCATGAATTGACAAAAATAAGCAATAAATACAAAAAAGCAGGCAGAAGAAAATGTTTTCTTTCTCCAAACGTACTTCAGTTAAAACCACTTTTTTAATGATAGAATAGCCTCTTTTCTATAAAAGTTTTCCAAATAACGGGCAAAAAGGAATGTATCGAATTTTGTAGCTCCTTAAAAAAATGAAGGAAAGAAGTCGAGCGAAAAGCTGGAACTGCTTCGTTATTTTGACAAACTTTTAAATAGCTACCTTCTATAATGTGGAGCAACGATACTTGATAGGGAGTGGAGTGTATGGAAAAAGTAGAAAGGGATATAATCGATCCGATTGGTGAGGTTGATTTTGGGAAGTCACGGGAAAGCTTCAGCTCAATTCTTCATAAATTTAATTCAAAATTGGAGAATTTTTTTTTAGTAAAAGGCTATTTGCTTTTAATCATTGGTTTCTTGCTTGGACGAGCCTTAATATTAGGACAGCTTACTCCTTTTGCTCTTCCATTTTTTGCAGCGGTGTATTTATCAAGGAAAGATAAAGCCCCACTTGCCCTCATTGGTTTAATTGCTGGTGCGGCTACTTTAGGAATAACGGAGGCGGCTACTAATTTTGTCTTGTCTTTCTTATTCTTGATAAGCTATAAGATTATTTTGAACTGGAAAAATAAAGAACAACAACTCGTACCAGTATTTGTTTTTGGTCTTGTCTTTCTTGGTAGCTTAGTAAAAGCATATCTATTAACAAACGGTTTTACATGGTATGGAGGAATGTTATCGTTAGTAGAAGGAAGTCTTGGTTATATTCTTACATTAATCTTCTTACAAAGCTTACCATTACTCACCGTAAATAAAAGGAGACAAGCACTTAAAACAGAGGAAATTGTTTGTTTGATTATCATGCTAGCTTCTATTATGACTGGAACAATAGGATGGGCGGTCTATGGCATATCCATTGAACATATTATGTCACGTTACTTAGTATTAGTATTTTCCTTTATTGCAGGGGCAACGATTGGCTCTACAGTTGGTGTGGTAACAGGGTTAATTTTTAGCCTAGCAAGTATTTCAAGTTTCTATCATATGAGTTTGCTCGCATTTTCTGGTCTTCTAGGTGGATTACTGAAAGAAGGGAAGAAAATTGGCGTGGCATTGGGATTATTTATTGCTACTCTTCTTATTGGAATGTACGGAGAAGATGGAGGCGTATTATCTGTTTCATTAATGGAAACAACAATAGCTGTTTTTCTATTCCTTCTCACACCAAGAAGTTTAACCTCTCGAATTGCAAAACACATACCAGGAACAACAGAATATTCCCAAGAACAACAGCAATATATGAGAAAAATGAGAGATGTAACTGCCCAAAGAGTTTCTCAATTTTCTAATGTTTTTCAGGCTCTCTCCAATAGTTTTTCGTCTCCCAACATTAGTGAGATGGTGGAGGAGGAAGATAATGAGTTAGACTACTTTTTAAGTAATGTGACGGAAAAAACATGTCAGACATGTTTTCGAAAGGAATATTGCTGGGCTCGCAACTTTAATACAACCTATGATTATATGAAAGACATTATGACAGAAATGGCAGATTCAGGCGGAAATATTTCCCCCAATCTTTCGAGGGATTGGGATAAACATTGTACGAGATCGAAAAAGGTTAAGGATGCTATTCATCAGGAACTGGCACTGTACCAGGCCAACCAAAAATTAAAAAAACAGGTACAGGAAAGCAGAAAACTAGTTGCAGATCAATTACTTGGTGTATCAGAGGTTATGGGTGATTTTGCCAAAGAAATTCAAAGGGAAAGGGAAAATCATTATAAGCAGGAAGAACTAATATTAGAAGCTATTCAAGAATTTGGCATTCATATTGAAAATGTAGAGATATATAGTCTAGAACAGGGGAACGTAGATATCGATATAACCATCCCTTACAGCACTGGTTATGGTGAATGTGAGAAACTGATTGCACCGATGTTATCTGATATTCTTGGGGAAACAATTATTGTAAATAAGGAGGAGGTTGCTGAGTATTCCAATGATTATAGTCATGCAACATTCCGATCAGCCAAAGCTTATACGGTAGAAACTGGCGTTGCACATGCAGCAAAGGATGGGGGATTTATATCAGGTGATAGCTATTCAACGATTGAACTAGGTTTGGGGAAATATGCCATGGCAATAAGCGATGGAATGGGAAATGGAAAGCGTGCCCATGTAGAAAGTGAAGAGACACTACAATTATTGCAAAAAATTCTTCAATCAGGGATTGAAGAACAAGTGGCGATTAAATCGATTAATTCAATCCTTTCTTTACGAACAACAGATGAAATTTTTTCCACGTTAGATTTAGCAATGATTGATCTTCAAAATGCAGCTGTTAAATTTTTGAAGATAGGATCTACCCCAAGTTTTATTAAAAGAGGATCAAAAGTAATGAAAGTTCAGGCAAGCAATTTACCTATGGGCATTCTCCAAGAATTTGATGTAGATGTTGTTAGTGAACAATTAAAGGCTGGCGATTTGCTAATTATGATGAGTGATGGTGTTTTTGAAGGACCAAAACATGTAGAAAACTTTGAAATATGGATGAAGCGAAAAATCAAGGAGCTGAAAACAGAGAATCCCCAAGAGGTAGCAGACTTAATTATGGAGGAGGTTATACGATCTCGTTTAGGGTTAATTGAAGATGATATGACTGTTTTAGTGGCAAAGATTGATCATAATATTCCGAAGTGGGCATCTATTCCGGTAAAAGGTTTTAAGCAAGCAGCAAATTGAATTTGATAACTTATTTCCCTCCTTTTTAACAAATGAAACCTCTCCTCGGTTTCCCTTCTTAAAAAGGGTATAAATTCTTCCTTTTTCGTCGAGAATGGAACTAACTCACGAAGATGGAGGGGAGATATTTATGAAAACAGGTACGTTAAAGCAGGTTCTGCTTATTACAGATGGATGTTCTAATAAAGGAGAAGATCCAATTGCGATGGCAGCGTTAGCGAATGAACAAGGAATTACGGTTAATGTCATTGGAGTAATGGAACAAGATACAATTGACGAGCAGGGGATGAAGGAAATCGAAGGCATCGCACTTTCTGGAGGTGGTGTCAGCCAAATAGTATATGCGCAGCAATTAAGTCAGACTGTCCAAATGGTTACGAAAAAAGCAATGACTCAAACACTCCAAGGTGTAGTCAATAAAGAGCTTCAGCAAATATTAGGTTCCTCGAAAACAATGGAGGATCTTCCGCCGGAAAAGCGAGGAGAAGTAATGGAGGTTGTTGACGAACTAGGAGAGACAGTTGAACTTGAAGTATTGGTATTGCTAGATACAAGCGCTAGCATGAAGCATAAACTGCCAACTGTAAAAGAGGCTTTGCTTGATTTATCTCTAAGCTTGAATGCACGTTCTGGCGAGAATCGTTATTCAGTGTTTGTATTTCCCGGGAAAAAGAAAGATGTCGAAAAATTAATGGATTGGACTCCTCGTTTAGAATCACTAACCAGTATATTTCCGAAATTATCTACAGGAGGAATTACGCCAACTGGTCCAGCTTTAAAAGAAGCAGTCTATTACTTTAAGCATAAGCGCTCATTAAGGAGCTTGATTTCAAGTGATGATGAATACTTCGAAGAGTCCATTTAAAATAAACGGCGGTACGGTAGTAAAAGGAAAGTGGCATAACAAGCAATATACCATCTTGAAGGAGCTTGGCTATGGAGCAAATGGCACTGTTTTTTTAGCAGATTCCCGAATAGGAAAAGTTGCTTTAAAATTAAGCAACAATAGCGTATCTATAACTTCCGAAGTAAATGTATTGAAGTCCTTTGCAAAGGTCCAAGGTTATAGCCTTGGACCTTCTTTAATAGATGTGGATGATTGGGTAACAAATAAGGGGAATATCTCTTTTTATGTAATGGAATACATTAATGGACCTGATTTACTCGCCTTTATTCATAATAAGGAAGGTTCATGGATTGATGTACTAATGATCCAATTATTAAAAGATTTACAAGTTCTCCATGAAAACAACTGGGTTTTTGGAGATTTGAAGCCAGAGAATCTGATTATTACAGGACCACCTACGAAAATTAGATGTATTGATGTAGGCGGAACAACGATTATTGGAAGGGCAATTAAAGAATTTACAGAGTTCTTTGATAGAGGCTACTGGGGATTGGGAACCAGAAAGGCAGAGCCGAGCTATGATTTATTTGCAGTTGCTATGATTATGCTAAATATATATCATCCAAAGCGCTTTAATAAAACAGAAGGCGGAATAAAACAGCTACAAACGATGATTCGGCAAAAAAAAGGACTTCTTCGCTATGAAGGAATTCTTATAAAAGCATTAACGGGAAAATACCAAAGTGCAAAGGAAATGCGATTTGATTTATTGAAATTAACGAATGGTGGTAACACAAGTAGAAGGAAAGTAGTAGCTGGATCTCAAGCAAATATTTCTCGACAAGTAAAAGGACAAAACCTCCAAACTTCCAATACAAGAAGCAAAATGGTTAAAAAGAAGAAAAAAGCCGGTTGGATTGAATCTATGCTTATCATTATTCTTATTTCCATTTGTTACATTTTGTATATATATGGTCAATTAACTTGAAAAGAGGAATTTTAACAATTTTAGAGAATAGTCTTTGGTATCACTTTTAAAAAAGTGATATCCTTGACTATAGTAACTACAACCTCGGATGAAAAAGTAATAACCTGAGTGTTGCTAGAATAGTGATAGTGATAAGGAAGTAATTAGAATGTTTGAGGATCAAGTTTCGAATTATCTGCAAAGAAAAAATGTGACCCTAGAAGGAAAAAAAATCTTAGTTGGAGTATCGGGTGGACCTGATTCTTTAGCGCTTCTTCATTTTTTATGGACAAAGGAAGAAGTATGGAAAATCACTGTGTATGCCGGGCATGTCGATCATATGTTTCGAGGGGAGGAGTCGCTTAAAGAGGCTGAATTTGTGAAATTATTCTGTGAAGAGAGAAATATCCCTTTTTCTTGGGAAAGAATAAATTTGCCTGAGTTTATAAATAAAACAGGGATGAATTCACAAAAAGCTGCAAGAGAATGTAGGTATTCTTTCTATGAAAAAGTGATGAGGGAAAATAACGTAGATTATTTAGCACTAGGTCATCATGGTGATGATCAAATAGAAACAATTCTGATGCGATTAACGAGAGGGAGTTCAGGTAAGGCGAGAGCTGGAATTCCTTTTATCCGTCCTTTCGGAGCAGGAAATATTATTCGTCCCTTTTTATGTTTAGAAAGGGACGACATTGAGGAATATTGTAAAGTACATAATTTAAATCCAAGAAGAGATCCAAGCAATGAAAAAGACACATACAGCCGCAATCGATATAGAAAGTATGTTGTGCCCTTTTTGAAAAAAGAAAACATACACGCGGCAAAGCATTTCCAGCGGTTTAGTGAAGAATTAGCAGACGATGAAGCTTATTTAATGGAGCAGGCAGAAGAAAGGCTTTCATTTATATTAGTCGAAAAACGAGAACAGGAAGCAGTAGTTGATATTAATCGATTTCTTTCAATAGCTATTCCTTTACAAAGAAGATGTATTCAACTAATATTAAATTATCTCTATGACGAGATGCCTATTTCATTATCCGCATTACATACTGAGCAAATGATGATATTACTTAAGAGTCCTCATTCTTCTGGAAATATTGATCTCCCGAATGGTCTGAAAGTGAAAAAGTCGTACCATTATCTTCATTTTCAGCTTAATTTTTCTCCAACAAAATCCTTTTATTATGAATTATCAAAAATGGGAGAGTTATTATTACCAAATGGGTATAATATTAAGGTAGAATATATAGACGGTGAACATCATACTGATAATCATTGTATTCTTTTGGATTCTTCTATTTCCTTCCCTCTTATTATCCGTACAAGAAGCGCTGGCGATAGAATCCATTTAAAAGGGATGGATGGTAAGAAAAAAGTGAACCGCATTTTTATCGATGAGAAGATTCCAATCCATGAAAGAGAGAATTGGCCAATTATTACGGATAGTAATGGTGAAATTCTTTGGATACCTGGACTAAAAAAATCGATATATTCTCATAGTAATACGAATAGTGGTAGTAATCTATTAATAACATATAAAAAGCAATGATCTTCTAGGGGGCACACAAGAAATGAAACACGATATTGAAAAAATATTGATATCTGAAGAAGAAATACAAGGTAAAATCAAGGATTTGGCTTTTCAACTTACAGAGGAATATCAAGATAAATTTCCTTTGGCAATTGGAGTGTTAAAAGGTGCTATGCCCTTTATGGCCGATCTTTTAAAGCGAGTGGATACATACCTAGAGATGGATTTTATGGATGTGTCAAGTTATGGTAACTCTACTGTTTCTTCTGGAGAAGTAAAAATTTTAAAAGATTTGGATACTTCTGTTGAAGGAAGAGACATACTAATTATTGAGGATATTATTGATAGTGGATTAACATTAAGTTATCTTGTAGAGTTGTTCCGTTATCGTAAAGCAAAATCAATCAAAATTGTGACTCTTCTTGATAAACCTTCTGGTAGAAAAACGGATCTTGAAGCAGATTATGTAGGATTTAACGTGCCAGACGCTTTTGTTGTGGGGTATGGATTAGACTACGCAGAAAAATATCGTAATCTACCTTATATTGGTGTTTTAAAACCGGAAGTTTATGCAAGTGATAGTAAATAAGGATAAAAGAAAGGAATTCAGATCCAGAAAGGGTAATTCCTTGAATTTACTTAATTTTCTATGTTACTATACTCTATAGTTTGTTTACCGTGGGAGGAGGTAAGGGATGAACCGTATTTTTCGTAATACCATTTTTTATTTATTAATCTTTTTAGTAATTATCGGTGTGGTTAGTTTTTTCAATGGAAATAATCAGCCTACCAAGCAATTAACATATACTGAATTAATAAATCACCTTGAAGCTGGTGATGTTGCAGAAATAACGCAGCAGCCTGAAAGAGGTGTACTTGAAGTACGAGGGAAATTAAAGGGCTACAAAGAAAATGAAACATTTGTTTCTTATGTAACAAACAATGAAACAAATGCTCAAGTGATCTTGAAAGCTGCTACAGAAGGTTCCAATATTGATGTGCAGCCAGCGCAAGAAACAAGCGGATGGATCACATTCTTTACTTCAATTATCCCGTTTGTGATTATTTTCATCTTATTTTTCTTCTTGCTCAATCAAGCCCAAGGTGGCGGCGGCGGCCGAGTAATGAACTTTGGTAAAAGTAAGGCAAAGCTTTACAATGAAGAAAAGAAAAAAGTTCGCTTTAATGATGTAGCAGGAGCCGACGAAGAAAAGCAAGAACTAGTAGAAGTTGTGGAATTCTTAAAAGATCCACGTAAATTTGCTGAGCTAGGTGCTAGAATACCAAAAGGAGTCCTTCTTAATGGACCTCCAGGAACAGGTAAAACACTACTTGCTAGAGCGGTTGCAGGAGAAGCTGGCGTACCTTTTTTCTCCATCAGTGGTTCTGACTTCGTAGAAATGTTTGTAGGGGTAGGGGCTTCACGTGTTCGTGATTTATTCGAAAATGCGAAGAAAAATGCTCCTTGTATTATCTTTATTGATGAAATAGATGCAGTTGGTCGTCAGCGTGGAGCTGGTTTAGGTGGAGGACACGATGAACGTGAACAAACCTTAAACCAATTATTAGTTGAAATGGATGGATTCGGTGCAAACGAAGGTATCATTATTATCGCTGCTACAAACCGTCCTGATATTTTAGACCCTGCATTATTACGTCCAGGTCGTTTTGACCGACAAATTACAGTTGACAGACCAGATGTTAATGGTCGTGAGGCAGTTTTACGTGTACATGCTCGTAATAAGCCTTTAGATGAGTCTGTCAATCTAAAAAGCATTGCTCAGCGTACACCAGGATTTTCTGGAGCTGATTTAGAAAATCTTCTAAATGAAGCAGCGCTTGTTGCAGCGAGAGCTGATAAGAAGAAAATTGATATGGAAGACATGGATGAGGCAACAGACCGTGTTATTGCTGGACCTTCCAAGAAAAGCCGAGTTGTTTCTAAAAAAGAAAGAAATATTGTTTCTTACCATGAAGCAGGTCATACAATTATCGGTGTTGTGTTAGATGAGGCTGATATGGTTCATAAAGTAACAATCGTACCTAGAGGTCAAGCTGGTGGGTATGCAGTTATGCTTCCTAAGGAAGATCGTTTCTTAATGACCAAGCAAGAGCTTCTTGATAAGATTACTGGATTACTTGGTGGTCGTGTGGCAGAGGATATCGTATTTGGTGAAGTAAGTACTGGAGCACATAATGATTTCCAAAGAGCTACAGGTATTGCTCGTAAGATGGTAACAGAGTATGGAATGAGTGATAAGCTTGGACCATTACAATTCGGTCAAGCACAAAGCCAAGTGTTCCTAGGTAGAGATTTAAATAATGAACAAAATTATTCTGATGCAATTGCATATGATATTGATTTAGAAATTCAACGAATCATAAAAGAGTGTTATGAAAGAGCGAAACAAATTCTTACAGAAAACCGTGAGAAATTGAACCTAATCGCCGAAACACTTCTGGAAATAGAGACATTGGATGCTGAACAAATCAATAGCCTTTACAAAGATGGTGTCTTACCTGATCGTACGATTAAAGCTGATACGACTTTAGGTTCAGATGATGTGAAGGTAAATATTAACAAAAAAGATGACCGAAACGAGTAATTGTTCATCTAGGAAAGGGTACGCGTAAAGCGTACCCTTTTTTTGTCTGTATCGTAAAATATAAAAATAGCTTTTATAAGCAACCGTTGCTTTACACTTTGTCTCTTTCCTGTTGTGTGTTATGATATGTCCAGTATTGGAAAAGACCGTTTATTTATGGCTTTAGGAAAGTGAGTTCTTTGTATGGTGCTTTTCTAGAAAAGCACTTTCTCAGGGCTATAGAATTTAGATGATATAGTAAGCAGAGCTATATGAAATGGGATTTTACCGAATGAAATTAATAAAAAAGTGGTGACCATAATGATTTTTGTCTTTGATATTGGAAATACAAATATAGTATTAGGTGTATATGATAAGGAAGAATTAAAGCATCATTGGAGAATTGAAACGAATCGTTATAAAACGGAAGATGAATATGGTATGATTATTAAATCTTTATTCGACCATGTTGGTTTAACCTTTTCCGATATTACTGGGATCGTTATTTCATCTGTTGTTCCTCCTATCATGTTTTCTTTGGAAAGAATGTGCCAAAAGTATTTTCAGTTGAAACCGTTAGTGGTTGGTCCAGGAACGAAAACAGGTTTAAACATAAAGTATGATAATCCTAAGGAAGTAGGAGCGGACCGCATTGTCAACGCAGTCGCGGCGATACATGAATATGGAAGTCCGTTGATTGTGGTAGATTTCGGTACAGCTACAACTTTCTGCTATATAAATGAGCAAAAGCAATATATGGGTGGAGCGATAGCACCAGGAATTAATATTGCTACAGAGGCTCTGTATTCTAAAGCGGCTAAACTGCCGAGGATTGAAATCGCACGTCCTGAGGGGGTTATTGGTAAAAATACCGTTTCTGCCATGCAATCAGGGATTCTTTTCGGCTATGTAGGGCAGGTTGAAGGGATTGTTAAGAGAATGAAAGAAGAAAGTGCAGTTCAGCCTAAAGTCATTGCTACAGGAGGATTAGCAAATCTTATAGCAAAAGAATCAAACATTATTGATGAAATTGATCCGTTTCTTACATTAAAGGGATTACAGCTTATTTATAAAAAAAATAAGGATACACTAAAATAAACAGAGAAGTTCATACTTGAGCTATTTAACGGAATAATGAATCCGTTGATTAATTGCTAGAAGACAAAGGAGTAAATTATGAGTGATTATTTAGTAAAAGCGTTAGCGTTTGATGGGGAAGTTCGTGCGTATGCAGTAAGAAGTACAGAAACAGTAGGAGAAGGTCAAAGAAGACACCATACTTGGCCAACTGCTTCCGCTGCTTTAGGTAGATCTTTAACAGCAACAGCGATGCTAGGAGCTATGCTTAAAGGAGATCAAAAATTAACGGTAAAAATCAATGGTGGTGGACCAATTGGTCTTATTCTGGTAGATGGTAATGCAAAAGGAGAGGTGCGTGGATATGTTAGCAACCCTCAAGTGCATTTTGACTTAAATGAGCATGGAAAATTAGATGTAAGAAGAGCTGTTGGAACAGAAGGGACATTGTCAGTTGTAAAAGATATCGGGATGCGTGATTACTTTACAGGGCAAGTTCCAATCGTTTCTGGAGAGCTTGGAGAAGATTTTACTTATTATCTATTTAATTCTGAACAGGTACCATCTTCTGTTGGAGTAGGAGTATTAGTGAATCCAGATAATAGTATCTTGGCTGCTGGAGGTTTTATTATTCAATTAATGCCTGGTGCGCAAGATGAAACGATTACGAAGATTGAAAAACGATTGAGTGAAATTCCGCCAATATCTAAATTAATTGAAAAAGGCTTAACTCCAGAGGAACTTCTTGAAGAAATTTGTGGGCAGGACAATGTAAAAGTAATCGAAAAAATGCCCATTTCGTTTACATGTACATGCTCAAAAGAGAGATTTTCTCATGCAATAATCAGTTTAGGCCAAGCGGAAATTGAAGATATAATTAAAACAGATGGTCAAGCAGAAGCAGAATGTCATTTCTGTAATGAGAAATATATATTCGCTAAAGAAGAATTAGAAAAAATGCTAGAAGAAGCAAAGTAAGAAACTAAGATTAGGCAGTCTCAAAGAATGGTTTGCTAAAAATCATATCTGGAGGCTGTTTTTTTATGTTTATAAAGGTAGTATGGTGAACGGTGTCGTTTTATAAATAGTAAAGTAGGATAAAAACATATATTGCTGGAGGAGAGAGCGACAAAGATGCCTTTAATAGATGAGGTATTGCGAAAATTTCTACAATAACGTTGCGTATGTTTGAATGATTAATTTTCGGAAAATACAAACATATTGATTGACAAATGATGGTGTTATTTGATAAATTAATATTATAAAACCAATTAAAATACTCGGAATAATAAGGGGAGATAGAAAATGTCAAAAATCGCAAATTCTGTAGTCGATCTTATCGGTGGAACACCTATTGTTAAATTAAACCGTTTAGTAGAAGATGAGTCCAGTGCAGACGTTTATTTAAAATTAGAATACATGAACCCAGGCAGCAGTGTAAAAGACCGTATTGCGCTTGCAATGATTGAAGCAGCTGAAAAAAGTGGGGACTTAAAGGCTGGCAGCACAATTATTGAGCCTACTAGCGGAAATACAGGAATTGGTCTTGCTATGGTCGCTGCAGCAAAAGGTTATCGTGCGATTTTAGTTATGCCAGAAACAATGAGTATGGAACGCCGGAGATTATTGAAAGCTTACGGAGCTGAATTAGTATTAACACCGGGACCAGAAGGTATGGGTGGAGCTATTCGTAAAGCAGAGGAATTAGCAAAAGAAAACGGCTATTTTATCCCGCAACAATTTAAAAATATTTCTAATCCTGAAGTACATAGATTAACAACAGGACCAGAAATAATTGATGCTTTCGGTGACGAAGGTTTAGATGCGTTTATTGCTGGTATTGGTACAGGCGGAACAATCACTGGTGCTGGGGAAGTATTAAAGGAAAAATATAAAGATATCAAAATTTATGCAGTAGAGCCTGCTGATTCTCCTGTTTTATCAGGCGGTAAGCCAGGTCCTCATAAAATTCAAGGTATCGGTGCTGGGTTTGTTCCAGATATTCTAAATAGTGAAGTGTATGAAGGGATTATTCAAGTTTCGACAGAACAAGCATTTGAGTATGCTCGTCGTGCAGGGAAGGAAGAAGGCGTGTTAGGTGGTATTTCTTCTGGTGCGGCTATTTATGCCGCTTTACAAGTAGCGAAAGAGTTAGGAAAAGGGAAAAAAGTATTAGCAATTATCCCAAGTAACGGAGAACGCTACCTAAGCACACCTCTTTATCAGTTTGATGAAGAATAAGCATAAAAGTTAAAAAGTAAAATGCCTCCCTTCAAGGGGGCTTTTTTGCTTTTTTATATAAAAAGTAGTATTAAAAAATTGCGTAAATAGATACGTGATTTTTTTGTATTTTACTTTATGTATCCTGTATGATGAGAACAGATAAATGTTGAAGGAGAGAAACCTGATTGAAGAATTACAAGATATATAGTAAGACGATTTCTCTGACATATGAGCAGTTCTTTAAGCAATTTTTATCCCTTGCGGAAGGTGAATCACATTATGTTTTATTAGAAAGCGGTCGCGGTGGAAGGTATAGCATTGGTGCTTTTTCACCAGTTGTAAAAATGATCGGTAGATATCATCGTTTAGAAGTGATAGATGAGCAGGGAACTAGATTCATCAAAGGGAATCCACTTCATGCAATAAAAGAAGTAATGAATCAATATGTTGTTGAGTCTAAATCGGAGCTACCTGATTTTCAAGGGGGTGCGCTTGGGTTTATTAGTTACGATTATATTCGGTATATCGAAAAAATTCCTAACCAGACAAAGGATGACTTAAATATTCCTGATGTATTCTTTTTATTATTTGAAGAGTGGTTTACTTATGATCATGAAGAAAATAAGCTATGGATTTCTGGTTTATATGTAGAAGATCAGCTAGCTTTCATTCAGGATAAAATAAAAACCTATGCAAAGGGATGGGCAGAAGAGAATAAAACCGAATATCCGCATGGGAATATTGGGAAATCTGAGGGTCTGAAGGTATCGATTGAAGATAATGAATTCCAACAATCCGTTCGCAAGATTCAGCAATATATTTCCGCGGGAGACGCATTCCAAGTTAACTTATCCGTTCGGCAAGCCAAGCCTTTGCATGTATCTGCGCTCGAGGTCTACAGACAACTGAGGGTTTTGAATCCTTCTCCATACATGGGCTATTTCCATACACCAGAGTTTCAGTTAGTAAGTGGTTCACCAGAGCTTCTAGTTAAAAAGAAGGGACAGGAAGTGAGTACACGACCGATAGCTGGAACGCGATCACGGGGGGAAAACGATGCTGAGGATATAGCTCTTGCTAATGAATTGATGGAGAGTGAAAAAGAAAGAGCAGAGCATGTGATGCTAGTCGACCTAGAAAGAAATGATTTAGGAAGAGTATGTGCATATGGGAGTGTTCAAGTAGACGAATTTATGGTAATCGAAAAGTATTCCCATGTGATGCATATTGTATCTAATGTAAAAGGAAAGCTTTCAGAAGAAAAAGATGAGTACGATCTCATTGATAGCATGTTTCCAGGTGGAACGATTACAGGTGCACCGAAGATACGAACGATGGAAATTATTGAAGAACTAGAGCCAGTTCGACGTGGACCGTATACTGGTTCTTTAGGGTGGATTGGTTATAATCATGATGTAGAGCTAAATATTATGATACGGACGATGCTGGTGAAGGAAAACCGAGCATATGTTCAAGCCGGTGCAGGAATTGTGATCGATTCCATCCCTGCAAATGAATACAAAGAATCGATGAAAAAGGCTAGGGCACTCTGGAATGCGAAAGAATTAGCTGAAGAGAAATTGGGTGGCAGCAAATGATATATATGATTGATAACTATGATTCTTTCACTTATAACCTTGTGCAATACCTAGGATCATTAGGGCAAGAATTAAAAGTGAAAAGAAATGATGAAACCTCTTTAGAGGAAATAAAAAAAGAAAATCCGGCATATTTGATGATTTCTCCAGGACCGTGTAGTCCTAATGAAGCAGGGATAAGTTTAGAGGCAATTCAATCCTTTGCTGGTGATATGCCAATCTTTGGAGTATGTTTGGGTCATCAAGCAATTGGACAGGTTTTTGGAGGGGAGGTTGTACAAGCAGCAAATTTAATGCATGGAAAAACCTCTCTCATTTATCATGATAATAAAACGATTTTTCAAGGCTTACCTAACCCTTTTTCCGCTACACGTTATCATTCCTTGATTGTGAAAAAGGAAACATTGCCTTCTTGTTTAGAAATCTCTGCTTGGACAAAGGAAGGAGAAATCATGGGGATTAGACATAAAGAACTTCCAGTTGAAGGGGTGCAGTTTCATCCAGAATCAATTATGACAGAGATTGGTATGGAGTTATTGGAAAATTTTATTCAATATTATAAAGAAGGAAGTAAGAAATAAAATGTTTATGTACATAAACGGGCAGGTTGTTAGCGAGGAAGAAGCGGCTATCTCTGTTTTTGACCATGGCTTTATATATGGACTAGGCTTATTTGAAACATTTCGTGTATATGAGGGACATCCTTTTCTATTAGATGACCATCTTTGCAGGTTAAATGAAGGTTTAAAAGAGATGAACATCCAATTATCTTTTGAAAGAGAAGAAGTGGTCGCTATTATTCAAAGTCTATTGAAAAAAAACAATATTAATAATGCTTATATTCGCTGGAATGTTTCAGCTGGAAATGGAATGATAGGACTTCAAACAGATCCATATTTAGAACCAAATACAATCGTGTATATAAAACCCCTTCCACCAGCAAATGGGATGCCGGAAAAAATAGGACAGGTAGTGACGATTCCAAGAAATACACCAGAAGGGGTTTTTCGCTTAAAATCTCATCATTTTTTTAATAATATCTTGGCGAAGCGAGAGATTGGTGCAGATATGACAATCGAAGGATTTTTTTTAACAAAAGAAGGCTATGTTGCTGAAGGAATAACTTCCAATCTTTTTTGGGTTATCAATGAAGTGCTTTATACTCCTAGCCTGCAAGCTGGTATATTAAATGGAATTACGAGACAGTTTGTTTTAAGCCTTGCAAAGAGCATGGGTTTAGTAGTAAAAGAGGGGATGTTTCCGTTGGTTATGCTTGCAGGTGCAGAAGAAGTATTTGCAACGAATTCTATTCAGGAAATCATCCCAATAAAAAAAATAGATGGATATGACTATAAAGGAGTAGAAGGCAAGGTTGTTGCTAAGCTTTATAAGGAATATAGAAAGCATTCCACTCAATTATGGTCGAAAGAAGAGCTAGGAGGAATAAAGGAATGATAAATAAAATAGCATGTGGTCCGTACACATTGGATTTTGAACAAAAAACAATGGTAATGGGTATTTTAAATGTAAATCCTGATTCCTTTTCTGATGGCGGTAAATTTAACAAAGTTGAAACAGCATTAAACCACGCTCGTCAGATGGTAGAGGATGGGGCGGATATTATCGATATCGGCGGAGAATCTACAAGACCTGGCTATACAGAAATTTCAATCGAAGAAGAATTAGAGCGAGTAATTCCTATTATTGAGCGATTAACGGGAGAGGTAGATGTTCCTTTATCAATTGATACATATAAAGGAGAAGTAGCGAGACAGGCTTTGCAAGCAGGAGCGCATATTATCAATGATATATGGGGAGCAAAAAGAGACCCAAAAATGGCGTCCGTTGCAGCTGAATTTCAAGCTCCAATTATTTTAATGCATAATAGGGATAATCTTAACTACTCGTCTTTTTTAGAAGAGGTAGTAGCTGACTTGCAGGATAGTATTGAGATTGCAAAGGCAGCGGGGGTCCCTTTTGATAATATTATTCTTGATCCAGGTATTGGCTTCGCGAAGGATTTAAACAGAAACATAGAAATGATGCGCGGGTTAGATAAGCTTGTTGATATGGGGTATCCTGTGCTGCTTGCAACTTCAAGAAAATCATTGATTGGGAATGTGTTAAATTTACCTGTAACGGAAAGAGTAGAAGGAACAGGGGCTACTATTTGCTATGGTATTCAAAAAGGATGCCATATTATTCGTGTCCATGATGTGAAAGAAATGACACGCATGGCTCGTATGATGGATGCTTTAATGGGAAAGGGAGAATACGGTGGATAAGATAATATTAAACCAAATGGAGTTCTATGGATATCATGGAGTATTTAAAGAAGAGAATAAGTTAGGTCAGCGTTTTATCGTAGATTTACAAGTAGAAGTGGATTTAGCGAAGGCTGGAGAAACAGATGACTTACAATATTCGGTTAATTATGGCCAGCTTTTCTTTGACGTGAAGGAAATTGTTGAAGGTAAGCCATATCAATTAATAGAAGCAGTTGCAGAAAATATAGCAAAGAAGCTTTTGGTATCTTATTCCCTTATTGAAAGTATTACCGTTCGTATTATTAAACCAGATCCTCCAATTCCAGGTCATTATAAATCGGTTGCTGTTGAAATTACGAGGAGCAGAAAAGGATGAATAATGTTTACTTATCATTAGGCTCAAATATAGGCAATCGATTGGAATACTTACGCGAGGCTGTACAAATGCTTCATAATCATAAGCAAATTAAAGTGGTAAACATTTCCTCTGTTTATGAGACCGACCCAGTAGGATATGAGGAACAAGCACTATTTTTGAATATTGTTGTACAGATTGAAACATCATTAAATCCTTCTTCGGTATTAGAGAAATGCCAAAGTATCGAAAACGAACTTGGGAGAAAAAGGATAATTCGATGGGGTCCTAGAACAATAGACCTTGACATTTTATTGTATAATCACGAAAATATAGTATCAGATAAGCTAATAATTCCACATCCGAGAATAGAAGAGCGAGCATTTGTTTTAGTTCCGCTAATAGAAATTGCTCCAGACATAAAGTTACCGAATAAATCAATGCGTTTAAAAGAAAGTTTGAAGCTTTTGCCAGATAGAGAAGGAGTAAGGGTATGGAAACAACAGAAAAATGGGGAAGACGTATTCGAGCTTTTCGAAAGCTAAAAGGATATACACAGGAAAGTCTAGCAAAAGAGCTACTTGTTTCTGTTTCTATTTTAGGGGAGATTGAACGAGGTAATCGTATGCCTTCGGAAGAGATGATTGATTCTATTGTAGGTGTGCTAAAGATAACAAGAGAAGAATTAGATCCACATCAAAGTAAATAAGCACTGCCCATCAAGGAGGTAAAAGTTTGTTTAAAATAGGAAATGTTGAAATAAGCAACCGTGTTGTACTTGCACCAATGGCAGGAATTTCAAATTCTGCATTTCGTTTAACAGTGAAAGAATTTGGAGCTGGTCTTGTTTGTGCGGAGATGATAAGTGATAAAGGGATTGTTTTAAAGAATAAGAAAACGATGGATATGCTTTATATAGACGAGCGGGAAAACCCATTAAGCTTACAAATTTTTGGTGGAGAAAAAGAAACGCTAGTGGAAGCGGCACAATTTGTTGATAAAAATACCAATGTGGATATTATCGATATTAATATGGGCTGTCCTGTGCCGAAGATTACAAAATGTGATGCGGGTGCTAGATGGTTGTTGGATCCAGATAAAATCTATGATATGGTTTCTGCGGTTGTAGAAAATGTAGATAAACCAGTAACGGTCAAAATGCGTATGGGATGGGATGAAGACCATATATATGCGGTTAGAAATGCTCAGGCGGTTGAAAAGGCAGGCGGAGCAGCCGTTGCATTGCATGGTCGCACGCGTGTTCAATTATATGAAGGAACAGCAAATTGGGATATTATCCGTGAAGTAAAACAATCGATTAATATTCCTTTATTGGGAAATGGCGATGTGAAAACACCCCTAGATGCGAAAAAAATGTTAGATGAGACGGGCTGTGATGGGGTAATGATTGGGAGAGCAGCACTAGGGAATCCGTGGATGATTTATAGTACAGTTAAGTATTTAGAAACTGGAAAATTAGTGGGTGATCCATCTGTTCGCGAGAAGATAGATGTGTGTATTCTTCATCTGGATCGTTTAATTAGCCTAAAAGGTGAGTATGTAGCAGTTAGAGAAATGCGAAAACATGCTGCGTGGTACTTAAAAGGTATAAAAGGAAATGCAAAAGCAAGGACTGCGGTTAATCAATGTGAAACAAGAGAGCAGTTAGTAACATTATTAAATGCACTAGTATTAGAAGTGGAAGCGAAAGAACAAACCGAAATCCAAGTAGGTTAATTTTTAAGGTAACTGTTTAAATTTCCTGTAATATGTGCAAAAATAAAGCTGTTGGATAAAAATCTGACAGTTTTTTTTCTTTTTTAGTGTCTGTAAACGTGACATTGTGTAGAATAATAAAGTATGTATAAAATTGAACGATTCCTTTTTTAGGTGATCATACATAAAAAGATAGTGGAGATGATTAAGCATGAGTCATGATGAATTAAACTTAAATGACCAATTACTAGTGAGACGTAACAAAATGAATGAGTTACGCGAACAAGGAATAGATCCGTTTGGTAAACGTTTTGATAGAACTCATTTATCTGAAGGGTTAAAAAAACAATATGAATCTCTAGAGAAAGAAGAGCTAGAGGAAAAAAATATTACTGTAACAATTGCTGGTAGAGTAATGACGAAAAGAGGAAAAGGAAAAGCAGGGTTTGCTCATATTCAAGATCTTGAAGGACAAATTCAACTATATGTTCGTAAAGACAATGTAGGAGAAGAGCAATATGCTATTTTCAACGCTGTAGACTTAGGGGATATCGTTGGTGTTGAGGGTGTTTTATTTAAAACAAATGTAGGGGAGCTTTCCGTTAAAGTAAAAGATTTCACGCTACTTACAAAAGCGTTGCGCCCGTTACCGGATAAATTCCATGGTTTAAAAGATATTGAACAACGTTATCGTCAACGTTATTTAGATTTAATTTCAAGTGAAGAAAGTAAGCATACATTTATTCTTCGCAGTAAAATTATTCAATCTATGCGCCGTTATTTAGACAGCCACGGTTATTTAGAAGTAGAAACACCGATGATGCATTCCATTGCAGGAGGAGCATCTGCACGTCCTTTTATAACACATCATAATGCGTTAGATATGCCTTTATATATGCGTATAGCTATTGAACTTCACCTTAAAAGATTAATAGTTGGTGGGTTAGAAAAAGTATATGAAATTGGTCGTGTATTCCGTAATGAAGGTGTATCAACAAGACATAATCCAGAATTTACAATGATTGAGCTTTATGAAGCATATGCTGATTATCGTGATATTATGAGTCTTACAGAAAATTTAGTAGCTCATATTGCACAAGAAATCCATGGTTCTACTACAGTAGCATATGGAGATTATCAAGTCGATTTGAAGCCAGAATGGACAAGACTTCATATGGTAGATGCAATTAAGCAATACACAGGTGTAGATTTCTGGCCGGAGATGAGTGTAGAAGAGGCAAGAAAATTAGCTAAAGAGAATAATATAGAGATTAATGATAATATGACATATGGCCATATTGTTAATGAGTTCTTCGAGCAAAGAGTAGAAGAAAAATTAATTCAGCCTACATTCATTTACGGACATCCGTTAGAAATTTCGCCATTAGCGAAGAAGAATGAGGAAGACCCTCGTTTTACAGATCGATTTGAATTATTCATCGTAGGAAGAGAGCATGCGAATGCCTTCACTGAATTAAATGATCCAATTGATCAAAGAGAAAGATTTGAAGCACAATTAAAAGAGCGTGAGCAAGGAAATGATGAAGCACACTTAATGGATGAGGATTTTGTAGAGGCTTTAGAATATGGAATGCCTCCTACAGGTGGGTTAGGAATCGGCATTGACCGTCTTGTTATGCTGTTAACTAATTCTCCTTCTATAAGAGACGTGTTATTATTCCCGTTAATGAGACATCGTTAATACAGAGACGTGGTACCTGCAGAAAGGTACCACGTTTTTTATTTTCTTTAAATAGTTGTTATGTTCGACTTCTAATATCTATTGATTCGCACAATGTCATGTAATAGAAGTGGTAGGGGTAGTGCGGGTTAGGGAAGAGGTAAGGAGTCAAATTAAAGTAGACAATACACTATAGAAGATAGTAAAAGCGAAGGGGGGGTTAAGAGCGGTATTTGTAGAGTATTTACTGTTATTTTAAAAGATTTATAAGAATTAACGTGTAATCAAATAATAAGAATATTTTTTCTTTTAAAAAGTAGTTGCATAGAGTATGAAACGGTGGTATATTAATATTCGTTGCTGAAACAAGCAATGATGAAAGAAAAAAGAAATTTAAAAAAATGTTGACTTCGAGAATGACTTCTGATAATATTAAAAAGTCGCCGATGACGACGTGAAACAAATTGCTCTTTGAAAACTGAACAAACAAACGTCAACAATAATCGTTTTATAACGAATGTTATAGAATGACAACAAGTAATAAAAAGCTAGAGTTTAGCAATGAGCTAATCAACTCTTTATTGGAGAGTTTGATCCTGGCTCAGGACGAACGCTGGCGGCGTGCCTAATACA